>JBLNDP010000169.1:0-6370 GCA_050261755.1 Clostridia bacterium | reverse complement strand
CGGAGTTCATGGCCGACGCCCTTCAGCGGCGCCGGGCCGGCGCGCGGCGCTGATCCCGGCGGTCGCGGGAGCTGAGGTAGGCCTTGACCGATTCGGCGCGGCGGACGGAAAGCTTCTGGTTGTATTCGTCCGTGCCGATCGAGTCCGTGTGGCCGATCGCGATCACCACCTCGAGGTTGATGCCCTTCACCTTGTCGGCGAGGTCGTCGAGCTTCGCCTTGCCCTCGGGCTTGAGCGTCGCCTTGTCGAAGTCGAACAGCACGTCGGCGGCGAAGGTGATCTTCTCGGCGACGGGCTTGGGCTTCGGCGCGGCGGCCGGCGCAGCGGCCGGCGCAGCGGCGGGCGCGGGCGCGGCGGCCGCGGGCTTCTTGACGAGATCCGGATCGCAGGTCTCGTTTGCCATGGCGGGCGTCCAGTAGACCGGCTTCCAGCATTGGCCGGTGCCGTTCTTGACGGGCACGCCGGAGGAGGTCCAGTAGCCTTCGTTGGAGTTCTGCGCGGACGCGTTGAACGATCCGAGCGCGAGTGCCGCCGCGGCGAGCATCGGCATCCAGAATTTCTTGCTCATGGGTTCCCTCTCTGTGGCTCTAAGCCGAACTTGGGTTCTTCGAACTAAATTTCTTGTTGGATCAAGACCCTGCAACTGAAATGGCATTCTGCCACATCTCGATTCGGGTGTCCAAGCCATCGGCCGGCCGGTTTTGCAGCCGACCCTCGCAGACCAGCCGCCGCCCGGCCACCCAGACGTCGCTCACGTCTTCCCGTCCTGCCGCATAGACGAGGTGGGAGACCGGGTCGTAAAGGGGCTCCAGGCAGGGGCCCGCCATGCGCACGGCCGTCAGGTCCGCCGCCTTCCCGGCAGCGATCGACCCGGTCTTTTTCCCCAGTCCGAGCGCTTGCGCGCCGCCAAGGGTGGCCGCCCGCAAGGCCGCGCGCGCGGGCAGCGCCTGCGCGTCCTTCGCCACGGCCTTGGCCAGGAGCGCCGCCGTGCGCATCTCCTGGAAGAGGTCCAGGCGGTTGTTGCTCGCGGCGCCGTCGGTGCCCAAGGCGATGTTGACGCCTTTTTTCCGCAGATCTTCGATGGGCGCAAACCCGCTGGCGAGCTTCAGGTTGGACGAAGGGCAGTGCACGACCGAGGCGCCGTGGCGGGCGAGGGCGTCGATCTCCTCGGGCTCGAGGTGCACGGCGTGCACGGCGATGAGATTCGGCGCGAGCAGGCCCAGGCGCGCGAGGCGCTCGAGCGGACGCACGCCGTGCTCTGCGAGCGAGCGCTCGATTTCCTCGGCGGTCTCGTGCAGGTGGATGTGCACGGGGACATCGAGCTCGGCCGCCAGGGTGCCGATCTTCTTCAACGAAGCATCCGACACCGTGTAGGGCGCGTGCGGGGCGAAGCAGAAGGAAGCGAGCGGCTCGCCCGCGCGCCGGTCGCGCAAATCAAGCCCCTTGCGCAGGTAGTCCTCGGGATCGGAGGCGTAGGCCGTCGGAAACTCGATGACGATCATTCCCTGGACGCTGCGCATGCCGGCAGCGAGCGCGGCATCGAGCGATGCCTCCGGGAACATATACATGTCGCTGAAGGTCGTGATGCCGCCGAGGAGCATCTCGGCGCAGGCGAGCGCCGTGCCGTCGCGCACGAATTCCGGCGAGACATGCTTCGCCTCGGCCGGCCAGATGTGCTCCTGCAGCCAGCGCATGAGCGGCAAGTCGTCGGCGAGCCCGCGCATGAGCGACATCGCCGCGTGCGTGTGCGCGTTGACGAGGCCGGGAATCAATGCGTGCTCTTCCAGGGAGATTTTTTCGTAGGAAGAGAAGCGGATCTCGGCTTCTGCGCGGGGCAGCACCGCCTCGATGAGGCCATCGCGCACCGCCACGGCGTGCTCCGTGAGCACCGCTTCGGGCGGCTCTACGGGGACGATCCAGCGCGCGCTGATGAGGGTGGCGGACATGGCGGAAAAACGCGTCCGAATTGGGCGTCTTTTCGCGGCAAAAAGCAAGTGCTTTTCGCAGGGAAATCCGGGGCTTGCAGCGGGGGAAAGCGAGGGTGCGCATGATAAAATTTCGCTCTCTTTTCATGGAATCCTTCGCTAAAGAAACCCTCCCGATTTCCCTCGAGGAGGAGATGCGGCGTTCCTACCTCGATTACGCGATGAGCGTGATCGTGGGGCGGGCGCTCCCCGACGTCCGAGACGGCCTGAAACCGGTGCACCGGCGCGTGCTTTTCGCGATGCACGAGGCGAACAACGTCTGGAACCGGCCCTACGTGAAGTGCGCGCGCGTGGTCGGCGACGTGCTGGGCAAGTACCACCCGCACGGCGACACGGCGACCTACGAGGCGCTGGTGCGCATGGCGCAGGACTTCTCCATGCGCTACACGCTGATCGACGGCCAGGGCAACTTCGGCTCCGTCGACGGCGACTCCGCCGCGGCCTACCGCTACACGGAGTGCCGGCTGGAGAAGGTTTCCTCCGAGCTCCTCGCCGACATCGAGAAGGAAACGGTCGACTTCGTGCCGAACTACGACGGCAAGGAGCTCGAGCCGAGCGTGCTGCCCACGCGCGCGCCGAACCTGCTGGTGAACGGCTCCTCGGGCATCGCCGTCGGCATGGCCACCAACATCCCGCCGCACAACCTGGGCGAGGTAGTGGACGCCTGCCTGCACGTGCTCGCTCACCCGAGCTGCGCGATCGAGGAAGTGATCAAGCTCATGCCGGCGCCGGATTTCCCGACCGCGGGCATCATCTACGGCATCGGCGGGGTGCACGAGGGCTACCGCACCGGCCGCGGCCGCGTGGTCATCCGCGCGCGCACGCACTTCGAGGACGCCGGCAAGGACAAGCAGGCGATCATCGTCGACGAGCTGCCCTACCAGGTGAACAAGAAGGCGCTGCTCGAGAAGATCGCCGAGCTCGTCACCGACAAGAGGATCGACGGCATCGCCGACATCCGCGACGAGTCGGACCGCTCCGGCATGCGCGTGGTGATCGAGCTCAAGCGCGGCGAGATCCCCGAGGTCGTGCTGAACAACCTCTACAAGCAGACGCAGCTCCAGGACAGCTTCGGCATCAACATGGTGGCGCTGGTCGACAACCAGCCGAAGCTCCTCAACCTGAAGGAGCTGATCGAGTGGTTCATCGCCCACCGGCGCGAGGTCGTCACCCGCCGCACGGTGTTCGACCTGCGCAAGGCCCGCGAGCGCGGCCACATCCTCGAGGGCCTGGCCGTCGCGCTTTCGAACGTCGACGAGGTGATCGACCTCATCAAGAAGGCGCCGACCCCGGCCGACGCCAAGGCCAAGCTGATGGGCAAGGCGTGGGCTTCTACTCTTGTCGAGCAACTCGTGGGCAAGAGCAATGCCGCTCAGTTCAGGCCCGAGGGGTTGAACGAAGTATTCGGCTTGAAGGACGACGGGTACCACCTCTCCGACGCCCAGGCGCAGGCGATCCTCGAGCTCCGGCTGCAGCGCCTGACCGGCCTCGAGCAGGACAAGATCCGCGACGAGTACAAGGAGGTCATGGCGAACATCGCCGACCTGCTCGACATCCTCGCCAAGCCCTCGCGCATCGTCGCGATCATCGCCGACGAGCTCAAGGCGCTGAAGGCGGAGTTCGGCGACGCGCGCCGCTCCGAGATCGTCACCGTCGCCGAGGACATCTCCATCGAGGACCTGATCGCGCCGCAGGACATGGTGGTCACGTTCTCGCACGGCGGCTACGTGAAGTCGCAGCCGCTCGCCGACTACCGCGCCCAGAACCGCGGCGGCCGCGGCAAGTCCGCGACGGCGATGAAGGAAGACGACTTCATCGAGCGCCTGTTCGTCGCGCATTCGCACGACTACCTGCTGTGCTTCTCCAACCGCGGCCAGGTGTACTGGCTGAAGGTGTTCGAGGTGCCGGCCGGCAGCCGCACGAGCAAGGGCAAGCCGCTCGTGAACGTCTTCCCGCTGCTCGAGGGCGAGAAGGTCACGGCCGTGGTGCCGGTGAAGGAATTCGACGAGAACCACTTCGTCTTCATGGCCACCGCGCAGGGGACCGTGAAGAAGACGCCGCTCGCGGATTTCTCGCGCCCGCGGCCGAGCGGCATCATCGCCGTCAGCCTGGACGAGGGCGACTACCTCGTGGGCGCGGCGCTCACCGACGGCAAGTACGACGTGATGCTCTTCTCGTCGGAGGGCAAGGCGATCCGCTTCGAGGAAGCCGACGTGCGCCCCATGGGCCGCACGGCCGGCGGCGTGCGCGGCATGAAGCTCGGCGACGGCCAGCGGGTCGTGTGCATGCTGGCGGCCGATACGGGAAATGCGGACGCCTCGAAGTCGGTGCTGACCGCGACGGAGAACGGCTACGGCAAGCGCACCCCGATCGCCGAGTACACGCGCCATGGCCGCGGCGGGCAGGGGATGATCGCCATCCAGGGCTCGGAGCGGAACGGGTCGCTGGTCGGCGCGGTGCTGGTCGACGACACGTACGAGGTGATGCTCATATCGACCGGCGGCGTGCTCATCCGCACGCCGGTCTCGCAGATCCGCGAGATGGGCCGATCGACGCAGGGCGTGACGCTGATTTCGCTCGGCGAGGGCGAGAAACTTGCTGGCCTGGAGCGCATCGAGGAGCGCGACCTGGGCAACGGCAACGGCAATGGCAACGGCGGCAACGGCAACGGCGGCCACCACGAGGACGCCTCGCCTGCCGACGACGTCCCGCCGGCGCCCGAAGATCCCACGCCCACCGTCCACTAGTTCCGATGTCCCGCATCTATAACTTCAGCGCGGGGCCGGCGATGCTCCCCGCCGAGGTGATGGCGCGCGCGGGCGACGAGATGCTGGACTGGCGCGGCAGCGGCATGTCGGTGATGGAGATGAGCCATCGCGGCAAGGAGTTCATCTCGATCTACGAGGAGGCCGAGGGCGACCTGCGCGAGCTCCTCGCGGTGCCCGCGAGCCACAAGATCCTTTTCCTGCAGGGCGGCGCGACGCTGCAGTTCGCGCAGGTGCCGATGAACCTGCTGGCCGGCAAGGGCAAGGCGGACTACGTCGTGACCGGCGAGTGGTCGAAGAAGGCGGTCAAGGAGGCGAAGAACTACTGCGACGTCGCGATCGCCGCCTCGTCCGAAGACAAGAACTTCACCTACGCGCCCAAGAACTGGACCGTCAGGAAAGACGCGGCCTACGTCCACTATTGCTCGAACGAGACCATCGGCGGCGTGGAATTTTTCGAAATACCCCGCGCCGAGATTCCGCTCGTCGCCGACGCCTCGTCGCACTTCCTGTCCCGGCCGGTCGACGTCTCCAAGTTCGGCCTGATCTACGCCGGCGCGCAGAAGAACGCCGGCCCGGCCGGGCTGACCATCGTGATCGTGCGCGAGGACCTGATGGGCAAGGCCCAGAAGGGCACGCCGAGCGTGATGGACTACAAGGCGCAGGCCGACGCGGACTCGATGCTGAACACCTGCCCGACGTACTCGATCTACATCGCGGGGCTGGTGTTCAAATGGCTCAAGGGTCTAGGCGGGCTGAAGAAGATAGAAGAGATCAACACGGCCAAGGCGAAGCTGCTGTACGACTACCTCGACCAGAGCGGATTCTTCCGCAATCCGGTCGCGAAGGAAGACCGCTCCCGCATGAACGTCCCGTTCACGCTCGCGAATCCTGCGCTGGATGACGAGTTCCTGAAGGGCGCCTCGAAAAGAGGCATGGTGCAGCTCAAGGGCCACCGCTCCGTGGGCGGCATGCGCGCCTCGATCTACAACGCCATGCCGATCGAAGGCGTCCGGGCGCTCGTGGAATACATGAGGGAATTCGAACAAAAACATGGCTAGAGGCTGCCTTAAGAAGCAGCATGGCTAAGCCTCGCAAGAAATGCGAGGTCCTGGTCATCAACCAGATCGCGCAGGTCGGCCTCCGGAGATTTCCTTCCGAGCATTATTCGATTCTCAAGGAAGCGAAGGATCCGGACGCCATCCTCGTGCGCTCGGCGGACCTGCACAAGCACGCCTTCGGCCCCTCGCTCAAGGCCGTCGGTCGTGCCGGCGCCGGCGTGAACAACATTCCCGTGCCGGCGCTCTCGAAGCGCGGCATCCCGGTCTTCAATGCGCCCGGCGCGAACGCCAACGCCGTGAAGGAGCTCGTCCTCGCCGGCATGCTGATCGCGGCGCGCAACCTCGCGCCGGCTCTGGATTTTGTTTCCCAACAGAAGAACTCTTCCGATCTGGAAAAGAGAATCGAAGAGGGCAAAAAGCAGTTTGCGGGCGTCGAGCTGCCCGGCCACACGCTCGGCCTGATCGGCCTGGGCAAGATCGGCAGCCTGGTCGCCGACGCGGCGATCCGCCTGGGGATGGACGTCCTTGGCTACGATCCGCACATCACGGTCGAGGCGGC
>JBLNDP010000168.1:0-3518 GCA_050261755.1 Clostridia bacterium | reverse complement strand
CGGCGCTGGCCCGACTACCGTACGGGCTTCGACGTGCTGCGCAACGCTCTCCTTGTCCACATGGCGTTCGAGGAAGAGGCCGTCTTTCCGCTCCTCGAGGCCGGCGCGCGCGCCGCGGTGCGCGAGCGGCGCGAGGAGCATGCGCGAATCGAGGCCGAAGTCGAAATTTTGAAGGCGGCAGCGCCGGAGCACGACCCCGAGGGCTGCATCGCCGAGCTCGAGCAGCTCGCCGCGCTGCTCGCGGCCCACCACGCCGCCGAGATGGCGCTCGACCCGCAATACGCGACGCGGCCGATCCCGGCGCTCGTGCAGGAGGGCACGGCCGCCCTGGACCTGCGCGGGCTGCAGCCGCCGGAGCCGATCGTGCGCATCCTGGCGGCCCTCGAGCGCTCGCCGCGCGAGCCCCTGCGCGTGATCCTGCCCCACGAGCCCGTCCCGCTCTACGCCCTGCTGCGCGAGCGGGGCTGCACCTACTCGGGGACCCTCCGGCGGGACGGCGGCTACGAGCTTCTCATCGAAGCTTCTTAATACACATCAAAGAAAGGGGTGCTGTTCGGGCGCACCCTGACGGCTGCAGAAATCCGAATCCACATCCATGGGAGTTCCCGTGAAGACTGCCGCATCGTTCCTGCCCGCCGCCGCGCTCGCGTTCGCGGTCACAGCCGCCTGGGCGCAGCCGACCCAGCCGGGCCGCGCCCCCGTGACCCAGCCCGAGATCCGCTACCAGGCGGGCGGCTCGCCGCTGGAAGGCGTCGAGATGCACCAGGACATCAACCCCAAGGCGCCGCCGATGAGCAAGGCGGAATTCGACAAGGCGCGCCAGATCTACTTCGAGCGCTGCGCCGGCTGCCACGGCGTGCTGCGCAAAGGCGCCACCGGCAAGCCGCTCACGCCCGACATCACCCTCGCGCGCGGCACCGACTACCTCAAGGTGTTCATCAACTACGGCTCCCCGGCCGGCATGCCGAACTGGGGAACCGCGGGCGAGCTCACGGCGGACGAGGTCGACCTCATGGCGCGCTACGTGCAGCAGACGCCTCCGCAGCCGCCCGAGTGGGGCATGGCGGACATGAAGAAGACCTGGAAGGTCATCATCCCGCCCGAGAAGCGCCCGAAGAAGAAGGAGAACAACTTCAATATCGACAACATCTTCGCCACCACGCTGCGCGATGCCGGCGAGGTGGCGCTGATCGACGGCGATACGAAGAAGGTCATCAACATCGTCAAGACCGGCTACGCGGTGCACATCTCGCGCACCTCGGGCTCGAAGCGCTACGTCTACACGATCGGCCGCGACGGCCGGATCAACCTGATCGACCTGTGGATGGAGAAGCCGGACAACGTCGCCGAGCTGAAGATCGGCCTTGAGGCGCGCTCGGTCGAGACCTCGCGCGCGAAGGGCTACGAGGATAAGCTCGCCATCGCCGGCGCCTACTGGCCGCCGCAGTTCGTGATCATGAAGGGCGACACGCTCGAGCCGCTGAAGATCGTCGGCACGCGCGGCATGACGGTGGGCGACCAGGAATACCACCCGGAGCCGAGGGTCGCCTCGATCGTCGGCAGCCACCTCAAGCCGGAGTTCGTCGTCAACGTGAAGGAGTCCGGCAAGACGCTGATCGTCGACTACCGCGACATCGCCAACCTCAAGACCACCGAGATCGAGGCGGCGAAATACCTGCACGACGGCGGCTTCGACTCGACCAAGCGCTACTTCATGGTCGCGGCGAACCAGTCGAACAAGATCGGCGTCATCGACACCAAGGACAACAAGCTCGTCAAGCTGATCGACGTCGACAAGATCCCGCACCCCGGGCGCGGCGCGAACTTCGTGCACCCGAAGTACGGGCCCGTCTGGGCCACCGGCCACCTGGGCAGCGAGAAGATCTCGCTCATCGGCACCGACCCGGTGAAGCACAAGCAGTACGCCTGGAAGGTGGTGCAGGTGATCGACGGCCAGGGCGGCGGCAACCTGTTCATCAAGACCAACCCGAAGTCGAAGAACCTGTGGGTCGACACGCCGCTCAACCCGGACCCGAAGCTCGCCCAGTCGATCGCCGTGTTCGACATCAACAACCTCGACAAGAAGTACGAGGTGCTGCCGATCGCCGAATGGGCGCAGCTCGGCGAGGGCGCGAAGCGCGTCGTGCAGCCCGAGTACAACAAGGCGGGCGACGAGGTCTGGTTCTCGGTCTGGAGCGCGAAGAACCAGGAGTCCGCGCTCGTCGTCGTCGACGACAAGACCCGCAAGCTGAAGGCGGTCATCAAGGGCAAGGACATCGTCACCCCCACCGGCCACTTCAACGTCTACAACACCACGCACGACATCTACTAGAACGGAGGATTTCCCTTTCATGAGGCTCTTCGCCACGGTTCTCGCCCTGGGCGGCCTGCTCGCCGCCGCCCCGTCCTTCGCGGACGAGGCGCTCGCCAAGAAGCACAACTGCACGGCGTGCCACGCCATCGACAAGAAGGTGGTCGGGCCGGCGTACAAGGACGTCGCCGCCAAGTACAAGGGCCAGGACGTCGCCGCCAAGCTCGAGGAGAAGGTGAAGAAGGGCGGGCAGGGCGTCTGGGGCCCGATCCCCATGCCGCCGAACGTTGCCGTGCCGGACGCGGACATCAAGACGCTGGTGGCCTGGGTCCTGAAGCTCTAAATTTCACTCCTCAGAACCGACACGCGGGCGAGGTTAATTCCTCGCCCGTTGTGCTTATAGTGACCGCGTGAAGGCGCTCTTCGCCCTCGGCTTCCGGCCGCTTTACCTCCTCGCCGGCCTGTACGCGGCGCTCGCCGTGCCGGTCTGGGCGCTGCAGTACGCACGGGTGCTGCCGCCGGTGGACCCGCTGTGGCACGCGCACGAGATGATCTTCGGCTACGCCTTCGCCGTGATCGCCGGGTTTCTCCTCACCGCCGTGCGCAACTGGACGGGGCAGCCGACGCCCTCCGGAAACCCGCTCGCCGCCATCGCCGGCCTCTGGACGGCGGCGCGCATCGTCGCGCCGTTCTCGCTCGCGATCTCCAGCGCCATCGACCTGGCTTTCGCGCTCGCGGTCGCCTGGGGCATCGGCCGCCCCATCGTCGCGAGCCGCAACCGCAACTGGTACTTCGTCGCCTTCGTGCTCGCGCTCGGCGCGGCGAGCGTGCTCTTCCAGTTCGCGCAGCGCGTCGCGCTGCAGGCGGGGCTCGACGTCGTTCTCCTCGTGATTGCCATCATGGCCGGGCGCGTCGTGCCGGGCTTCACGAACAATGCCGTGCCGGGCGCCGATGCGCGGCGCGATCCATGGGTGGAGAGGGCGGCGCTCGGAACGGTGATCGTCCTCCTCGTGCTCGACATCCTCCAGCTCCGCACCGCGGCGGGCGTGGTCGCGCTTGCCGGCGCAATCGCGCATGGCGCGCGCAGCCTCCTCTGGCATCCCCTTCGCACGCGCGGCCGGCCGATCCTGTGGATCCTGCACCTTTCATACGCCTGGGTCAGCGTGCACCTCCTGCTACGCGGCCTCGCGGCGTTCTATTTCGTGTC
>JBLNDP010000167.1:0-13589 GCA_050261755.1 Clostridia bacterium | reverse complement strand
CAAGTAGAGAGGACTTGAAAATTCAAAATCAACCCCGCTCGATGAGCATGGCATCGCCGTACGAGAAGAACCTATACCGCTTCTCGATCGCGTGCCGGTAGGCCTTCATCACGTTCTCCTGGCCGCCGAAGGCGCAGGCCAGCATGAGGAGGGTCGACTTGGGAAGGTGGAAGTTCGTGAGCAGGCGCTTGACGACCCGGAATTCGAAGCCTGGGTAGATGAAGAGATCGGTTTCCCCCTCGAGATCTTGCCTCAGGGCCGCGGTCTCCAGCGCGCGCAGGGCCGTTGTACCCACCGCGAGCACGCTTTTCCCCTTCAGGGACTTCCAGGCGTCCGGAGGGATCGCGTAGCGCTCGGAATGCATCTTGTGCGCTTCCACCTGCTCGACGCGCACCGGCTGGAACGTCCCCGCGCCGACGTGGAGCGTGATCTTGTGGATCGCGGCGCCGCGCGCCCGGATTTCGGCAAGGATCGCGTCGGTGAAATGCAGGCCCGCGGTAGGCGCCGCGACGGCGCCCGGCTTGGCTGCGTACACGGTCTGGTAGCGCTCCGCGTCGCTCGGCCGCGGCGCGTGGCCGATGTACGGCGGCAGCGGCACGGCGCCGTGCCGCTCGAGCACCTCGGCGACCGGCCGCGAGAAGGCTACGCGGTAGAGGTCGCCCTCGCGGCCCTCCACGCGCGCCGCGACGTTTTCGCCGACGAGGATCTCCATGCCGGCCGCCGGTGGATGGCTTGCGCGGATGAGCGCCAGCGCGCGCGTCTCGTCCAGCATCCTCTCTACGAACACCTCCGCCTTGCCGCCGGTGCGCTTGCGCCCCGACAGGCGCGCCTTGATGACGCGCGTGTCATTGAGCACGAGCGCATCCTGCGGGCCCACCAGCGAGGGCAGGTCGGCGAAGCGCAGGTCCTCGAGCGCGCCGCTTGCGGCATCCAGCCGCAGCAGCCGGCTTGCCGCGCGCTCACGCGCTGGTTCCTGGGCGATCAGCTCGGGAGGCAGCTCGTAGTCGAACTGTGAGACCAGCATCGAAGTCAATTTTCTCAAATCCGCAGTCAGCCCACCGTCAGCCGTACCTCGCGGAAAAAATCCGGTCCTTGGGTGTTTCGCAAGATTTCGGACTCTTGAAGTGTCGCCGTCAGCAATCGCAACGACAATCAACATATAAAAGACGCAAGGGCATTCGCCTTTGCCAAGTCGTCATTTAACGGGGGAACATTGAAAAGGATTCTCGCAATCGCCGGGGCGGCGGTACTTTTGTGCTGCCATTTTTTCGCCATGGCCGATGAGCGTGCCGCGCCGGCCGATGCCGTCGCGGCGCCGGTCAGCAACGCAGCGTCTGCGGACCGCGTCTTCGCCGACTGGGAGGCGGCCCGGCGCTCGAATCCGGCCGCCGCCCACGCGGCTGCAATGGAGTTTCTGGGCAGCTTTGCGCAGGATCCGAGGGTCGGGCAGGTCCAGTCCTGGGTACGCGCCTACGAGCAGGTCGTCGCCCAAGCGACGGCAAGGGCCGAGTCGGCACTGGCCACCGTGGCGGTGGCTACCGACGGAACGCGCGTGCGTGCTCCGTCGGCACGGATCGCCGATTGTCAGCTGCACGTCGAGTATGCGTACGACACCACCGACAAGTATTTCAAGACCGACATCGACCTGCGCAAGGTCGATCCCCGTGCCGTCTGGGTCGCCGACAACCAGTTCTGGAAGCGGGTGGCGCTGACGAGCCGGCGCTACGAGCCGTCCTGCGAAGTCACCCAGTACCGCAAGACCGGCCCGACCGAAGCGCCCGCGGCTGGCGACAAGGTTGCGACCACCAAGTGGAATGGTTGCGAGCTCATCGTGAAGGAAGATTCCCCGGCGATTGCCGCTGCGTTACGGACCGCCGTGGAGTCTTGCCGGCCTCAGGCCACGGCCGCAAGCTCCGCCACACTCGCAGAAGAGCTGACTCCCGAGCAGGCGAAGGAGCGCATTACGCGCCTGCTCACGAAGGAAGCGAACTTCTCGCTCGGGTTCCTGCAGACGCTCTATATCAGCGGCGAATCGCTTCGTTTCGAAGGTTGCACGCTCAAGGCCCGGTTCAAGACCCGGGTTTCAGGCATGGTGAAGGCACGAAACGACCTCCTCGACTATGTTATTCCATTCGATCTTGTGGATCCGGGAACGGTCGCTGCGGTGGAACGCGACGGCAAGAAGGTGGCGACGTTCTCTGCCCTGAACGGCAGCAAGGTGATCGAGCAGGACATGTCGTACAACGAAGGGTCCTACGAACACCCATCCCAAGGCCAGACGTGGTCGAAAGACTTCGGCGTATCCCCGGACCTCATCGTCGACTCGATGGAGAATGCTTCGGGCCTGGCCGAGGCGGTCTTCCACTTGGTCAAGGCTTGCAATGCCAACGCGCGGGCGGCGAAATGAGGCTCGCAAGCATTGCGCTCATCGGCAGCGTCCTGGCCGCGAGCGCCGGCTCGGCGCTCGCCGAGGACTGCGCCTACTATCGGCAAAAGGCCGAGGAGAGCCGCGCAGCGGCGCGCGAGCAACGTGGGTTGGCGGCAAAGATGGGGAACGACGGCTCTTCGATGGGCGGCGTATCGGGCAGCCATATCCAGGCCGCGCAAGCCTACGAGACCGCCGCTGCGCAATACGAACAGAAGTTCGCCGCGTGCGGTGCCGGGCGAGCGCAAAGCTCAGCGCCTGCGGGGCGCAGCGGCGGGGCGAAGGCGGCACAGGCGATCGGCAATGTCATCCAGCAATGGCAGCAGACGCCCAGTCACGATGACCAGACGTTCCTTGCCACCCCGCAGGAAGCCGAGGCGGCGCAGCGCGAGGCGGCTGCACTCCGGGAGAAGCAGCGGGGCGGCGACAGCGGCGGCGGCCTTGCCGACCTGGTAGACCAGGAAATGGCGAAGAACGAGCAAACGGCCAAGCAGAACCAGTTCTACCAATTCAACTTCGGGCGCCAGGGCGGCAGCGGCAAGGGGGAGGATTTCTCCAATTACGACGACCCGCGCTGCCAGGCGTGCCGCGACATCGGCGCCTCACCTCAGCCGAGCGGCGATGCGGAATGGGACACCGAGCATGCGCTTCGCCTCGCCGTCGAACGGGATTCGTGCATCATCACCGCCGGAGGCTGCGGAGGGCGGGTCACATACGACGCGTACAACGCCGATTCGAAAATCCTGCGCGAATACCTCGAAAGCCGGCAGTCCTCTGCGCCGTGTTCCGGGTGCGCCTTGCCAGCGCGATAGGAGCGATTTTGCATTTCATAGAGGCAGACCGGCGCGAACTATAATTCCGCCATCCGAAGGCCCGTTTGCTGAGGGGGCCGCGGCCGCGCCGGAATGGCGGAACTGGTAGACGCAGCGGACTCAAAATCCGCCGATCGCAAGGTCATGAGAGTTCGATTCTCTCTTCCGGCACCAACGACAAGCACGGGGAGGCGCGATGCCGGCTGCTGCGCGGGCTCTCGGATCACTCCTGCTGATGGTCGCGGCGGGCGTCGCCAGCGCCGCGGACATTGAATTCTGGTGCACCGATGCGCTCGTCTCGTCGATGCGCGAGCTGGTGCCGCCCTTCGAGCGTGCAAGCGGCCATCACGTGAAGGTCACGGCCGCCAACGCGGGCACCATTGCGGCGCGCCTGGGAAACGGCGAGGCGCCCGATCTGGCCATCGTGCTGCCGCCGGCATGGGAACGCCTTCGCCACGAGGGCCGCATCGATGCCGGCGCGCGGACCATCGTAGGCAAGGTGGGCCTCGGGGCATTCGTGCGCAGGGGCGCGCGCAAGCCGGACCTCGGCACGACGCAGGCGTTCAAGGAGGCGATCCTCAATGCGCGGGCCATCGCCGTGCGCGACCCCTCGCAGCGCTCGCCCGTGGGCACATACATGCTCAAGGTTTTCGAGCGGCTCGAGCTCGCCGATGCGATCAAAGGGCGCCTCGTCCTGACGGCGCATCCGCCTTACGAGGAGGTCATCCGAGGCGACGCCGACATCGGCTTCTCCACGCTCGCGGAGATCGCGGCGGAGCCTCGCGTCGAGCTCGCCGGGCCGCTGCCGACGGAGATCCAGACCTACAACGTCTTCACGACCGCGATCCCGCTCGGGAGGCCACGAAGCGCCGCCACCGGCGAATTTCTTCATTTCCTTGCATCAGAGTCTGCGAAGGCAACGCTGCGTTCCAAGGGAATCGGGGTCGATTGATCCGCTTGTAGGGAAAACACAGCGAAGCTGCAAAATTCCTTCGCGTTCCTAGACAGCACAGCAGCGCGCCGCTAGCCTTGGCGACTTCCTACGGAGCGGACGGATGATGGTCAAGGCGCAGGTGCGCACGCTGCCTTCGGCGAAGGGGCCGGAGGCGGCCACCGTGATGGTCGTGGATGACCAGTCGACGGGGCGGGCGATCCTCGAGCAGGTGATGAGGAGCCTCGACGGGCGCATCGTGGTCGAGGGCTTCGCGCGGCCGGTGGACGCGATCGTGTGGGCGGCGCGCCGCGTCGCGGACCTCGTGCTCGTCGACTACATGATGCCGGACATGGACGGCATCGAGTTCGCCAAGCGCCTGCGCGAGCTGCCCGGCTACGCGCACGTGCCGATCGTCATGGTCACGGTGCACGACGACCGCAAGGTGCGCTACGCGGCGCTCGACGCCGGCATCACCGACTTCCTGACCAAGCCGGTGGATCCGCGCGAGTGCCAGGCGCGCTGCCGCAACCTGCTGACGCTGCGCCGGCAGCAGCTCGAGCTCGAGGACGCGGTCGCCAGGCTCGAGGCCCTGCGCAAAGGCGAGCCGAAGTGACGCTGGGCAGCGCCTGGAAAGCGGTTCGCGGCCGCCTTGCCGGCCGCGCGGATTCGGAGCACGAGCAGGCGCTCATCCGCGTGCTCACCGCCTGCGTCCTTCTCGCGTACCTGCGCGACGGCGCGTTCGCGTTCTGGGCGACCTATTTCGGCTCGGCGCTCGCCATCGTCCTGGCCGTCGTTCTTTGGCCCGCTCCCTCGGCCGCGCGAAGGGCAGCCGGGCTCGTCGCGGATGCCGGCGTGCTCACGTGGATCCTCATCCACTTCGGCGAGCGCGGGGCGCCGCTCTTCCTGCTCTATATCTGGATCACGCTTGCCAACGGCTTTCGCTTCGGCCCGCGCGCCCTCATGGGCGCGCTGTGCGTCTGCGCCGCCGGCTTCGCCCTGGCGTTGTGGCAGGCGCCGTTCTGGCGCGAGCACTTGCAGATGGGCGCGGTCCTGCTCGTCGGCTTGGTCGCCGTGAGCCTCTACGTGAAGAAGCTGGTGACCCGGCTCTTCGAGGCCATCGAGCAGGCGCAGGCGGCGAACCAGGCGAAGCGGCGCTTCATTTCGGTGGTGAGCCACGAGCTGCGCACGCCGCTGAACGCCATCATCGGCATGGCGGAGCTGCTGCGCGACACGCCTCTCAACCGCGAGCAGGCCGACATGCTGCAGACGCTGCGCAGCTCCTCGCGCATGATGCTGGGCCTCGTCGAGGAGGTGCTCGACTTCTCGAAGATCGAGGCGGGCAAGGTCGCCCTGGAGAAGGTGGATTTCGACCTGCACGCGCTCGTCAACAGCACCTGCCGCATGCTGGCCATGCAGGCGTCCGCGAAAGGGCTCGAATTCGTCGTTTCCATCATGCCCGAGGTGCCGCACGCCCTGCGCGGCGACCCGCACTACCTGCGCCAGGTGCTCGTCAACCTCGCGGGCAACGCGCTGAAATTCACGGAGCGGGGAAGCGTCACGGTGCACGTCGCGCTGCAGGCCGAGGGCGAGGGCGACGCGACCCTGAAGTTCTCGGTTCGCGACACCGGCATCGGCATCCCGGCCGAGGCGCAGGCGCGCATCTTCGAGAGCTTCGCCCAGGCCGACCAGTCGACGACGCGGCGCTTCGGGGGGACGGGGCTCGGCACCACCATCGCGAAGCAGCTGGTCGAGCTCATGGGCGGGCGCATCGGCCTGGAGAGCACCGTTGGACTCGGCAGCACGTTCTGGTGCGAGCTGCCCTTCGAGAAGCAGGCGGCGCGGCCGGGCGGCGGGGCAGGCGAGCTTGCCGGCGCGCGCGTGCTCCTCGTCGGCTTCCCGCCGGCACAAGCGGCCCCGCTCGCCGATGCGCTCGGCGCATGGGGCGCCACGCCGGTCGACGTGCCCGACGTAGACAGCGCGCTCGCGCGCGTGGTGTCCGAAATCAGCGTGGCCAAGCCTTTCCATAGCGCCATCGTCTACGCCGCGGGCGACCTCGGCGCGGCCGGTCGCTTCCGGCGCGGCGCGCCGGAACCCGTGCCGCCGCTCGTCCTGGCGCTGCCCGCCGGCGCGGCGACCGGCCGCTTCGACGCGCTTTCGGCGGGCTTCGCCGCGGTCCTCGAGCTGCCGGCCGACAAGCGCCTGCTCTTCAACGTGCTGCACTCCGTCAGCGCGGGCGACGAGGTGCGCGAAGGCGTGGTGCGGCTAAAGGACTACGCCGCGCGAGGGCCGGCGAGCCGGCGCCTGCGCATCCTCGCGGCCGACGACAATCCGATCAACCGCCAGGTGCTCGGCAAGATCCTCGAGCGCGGCGGTCACCACGTGACCCTCGTGGAGGATGGCGAAGCGGCGCTCGACGCCTTCGAGCGCAATGCGTTCGACCTCGTGATCCTCGACCGCAACATGCCCCGGCTCGGCGGCATCGAGGCGCTGCAGGCGCTACGCGTCATGCAGCGCGGCGAGCCGCGCCTGCCGGTCGTCGTGCTTTCGGCCGATGCGACGCCGGAGGCGCGGCAGGAAGCGCTGCAGGCGGGCGCCGACGCGTTCCTCGCGAAGCCGATCCAGGCCATGCGGCTGCTGGAGCAGGTGCAGGCGCTCACGACGCGGGAAGGCCGCCCGCCGCCCGTGGCGCAAGCGGCGCCCAGCCCCGTCGAGCGCGAGGACGAGGCCCCGGCGGTGGATGCCGATGCCCTCCTTCGCCTGGAGGAGCTCGGGTCCGGGCCCCAGTTCATGGAGAAGCTCATCGCGGTGTTCCTCGCCGACAGCGCGGCGCTCCTCGCGAAGGCGGAGCAGGCCGCCGCGCGGCGCGATGCCGGCGACCTGCGATCGCTCCTGCATGCCCTGAAGGGCTCCTCCGCCAGCATGGGCACCGAACGGCTGACGCAAATCTGCTCGGCGGCGGGCGCGCTATCCGACGGCGAGCTGCGCCTCCAGGCGCCGGCGCTCGTGCGTTCGCTCGCCGGCGAGCTCGCCGCGGCGCGCGAAGCGCTGGAGCGCTACCTCCGCGAGCACCGCCGGTCCGCCGGCTGATCGCTTTTCCCCGCAGTGCCACGCCAAGGACGAACGCATGTCATTCTTCATCACGCTCCTCGAGACCACCGACGCCAGCCGCCGCGAGCTGGAGGCGATTCCCAAGATGAGCGCCATGCTGGCGAAAGGCCTGCCGGCCCCGGAATATCACGCCTTCCTGCACGACCTCTACTACATCGTCTGGCATTTCTGCCCGACCATGGCGGCGGCCGCCTCGCGGGTGGATGACCGCTTCAGGCAGGTTCGCTACGAGCTCTACGAGCGCATCCAGGAAGAGCGCGGCCACTACGACTGGGTGCTCGACGATGCGGTCGCGGTGGGCGCAGACGTGGCCCGCATCCGGGCCGAGCCGCCGAGCCCGCCGGTGCAGGCCATGGTCGCGTTCAACTACCACTGCGCCGAGCGCGACCATCCCTGCGCCATCCTGGGCATGCTCTACGGCCTGGAAGTCATCGCCTCGGCTTACGCGGCGACGCTGGCGCAATCGATCGGCCGGGCGATCGGCAAGGACTTCGAGGGGCCGGGTTTCCGCTTCCTGCTGTCGCATTCGGCCATGGACGCGGACCACGTGGCGAAGCTGAACCTCCTCGTGAAGACGATCGAGGACCCGGAAGCCCAAGCCTCGATCGTCAACGCGACGCGCGTCAACTTCTACCAGTTCGGGCGCATGTTCCTCGACGGCGGCTTCACGACGCACCTGCGGTAGCGGCCGGAAGCCGGCCGGCGCGGCACGCGGCCGGCTCGACCGCGAAGCGCCGGCGTAGCTCCTCCAGCGGCTCGCGCCAGAGCGCTTCCCACTCGACCGCGAGCAGCGATTTCGCGCGCCGGCCGTTGCGGTAGCCCTCGCAAAACGCCTCGATGAGCAAGTCGAGCTCGCCGAGCCGGCCCCGGACGATGCAGCGTGCCATGAGGCCGGCGAGGATCAGGGCGCACTGGCCGTTCGCCCATTGCGCGAAGTAGAAGCCCTGCAGGCCGACCTCTCCCATGACGTCCGTGTCGAAGCCGGTGACGACGTGCCAGACGTCGTGCGTCTGGCGCACGCGCAGGCGGAGGTAATGCGTGGGATGGCGCGCCTCCACGTTGTCGTAGAAGTCCGGGCGAAGGCCGCGCGCCTTCATCAGGCGGGCGTAAGCGCCGCCCAGCGTATGCGCCGGCAAGGCGAGCAGGTCCTCGACCCGGTAGGGCTCCGGATGGAAGCGCCGCCGCCACAGCGCCTCGAGCTCCGGCGAGGCGCGGAACGGGTCCGGCGCCTCGCCGCGCGCGCGCAGCTGCTCGGCAAGCTCGTCCTGCGCATTGCCCATCATGAAGACGTACTTCACCTTGTCGGGACGGCGCGCGAGCATGCACGCCGCGTAGAGCGAGCGCAGGTTGAGCCAGCCGATGCGGCGTCGCGCGTGGGCGTCGGCAGGGCGCGGCGCCTCGGGCGATGCCGAGACGAGGACGCCGCTCGCGACGATCAGCGCGATGCCCAAGGCGCTCCACGGCCCAAGGCTTTCGCCCCACCAGAGGGCGCCTGCCAGGCTCGAGAACACCACCGCGCTATAGGAGAGCGTCGCCGGAACCAGCGGCGTGCTGAGCGCGTACGCCTTGAACACCGCGAGCTGGGCGAACGCCGCGAGCAGGCCCATGGCGACGAGCACGCCGGCCTGGCGCCACGAGTCGACGGAGAATCCGTCGCGCAGCGTGGCGAGCCCGGCGAGCACGCAGACGATGAGCGAGAACCAGAACGCGGTGACGCGATTGGGCTCGCCCGAGCGCCCGAGGCGGGACAGCAGCAGGTAGGCGATCGCGCCGGTCAACCCCGAGGCGAGCGCGAGCATGACACCGCGCGCCGAGCCTGCGGTGAGCGAGGGCTCGAGCACCGCGCAGACGCCCGCGAACCCGGTGGCCACCCACGGGATAGAGGCCGGAAGGCGGCGCGCGGCCAGCGCGGCGAAAAGCGCCAGGAAAAGCGGCGCCGTGTAGTTCAGCGCCGTCGCGGTGACGAGCGGCAGCTCGCCGATGGCCGCGAAGTACAGGCCGAGCGAGACGCAACCCGCGATGCCGAAGGCGAGCTGCCCCGCGGGCTTGGCGCTGCGAAGCGATAGTCCGCGCCCGCGCGCAAAGGCGAGCACGACCAGCGCGCAGACGAGGCCCCGGAAGAACACGAGCTCGAGGGGCGAGGCATGCTCAAGGCCTACCTTGACGAGCGCGGCCTGCACGGCGAAGAGCGCGCCGGCGCCGACCATCAGCGCGGCGGCGAGAAGCGTGCTGCGCGGCAGGCCGCGCAGGCGCAGCACGGGCGCGAAGAGAGAGCGTGCGGTCATGGCGTCCTCCTCAGGCGGCCGCGGCCGAAGACTGCGCGCGCTCCTCGGCGAGCGCTTCCACGCCCACGTCCGCCACGCCGCCGAGCTGCATGCGGCGCATCTGCGCCCGCACGATCCGGCTCATCATCTTCAGGTCGCGGTCGCCGAGCCGAAAGGCCGCGTCGACCCACGTGTCGGCGATGTCGTCGAGCTCCTCGCGCGTGACGTTATGGACGCGACGCCGGGCGGCAAGGGCCGCCTGCGTGCCGTTGCGGCTCTTCGCCCGCCGGCCGATCCATTCGGTGACGGCCGCGGCGCCTTCGCCGTCCTTGGCGAGGATATCGATCGCGCCCATGGCATGGAGCTCTGCTGCCGGCAGCACGCGGCCGGAGAGGATGAGCTCTTCGGTCGCCCGCATGCCGATGCGGCGCGAGAGAAGGCTGTAGGCGCCCATGCCGGGGAACAGGTTGAACAGGATCTCCGGGAAGCCGAGCTGGGCGCTTTCCTCCGCGACGATCAGGTCCGAGGCGAGCGCGCATTCGAAGCCACCGCCGAGCGCGTCGCCTTGCACGAGGGCGATCGTCGTGAGCGCCGGCCGGAAATAGCTCTGGCTGCGCGCATGCACGATGTCGATGCACAGGCGCGCGTAGTGGGCGAGCGCCTCGCGGTCGCGCGCCTTGATGAGCAGGACGAAGAGCGCGAGGTCGCCGCCGAGGTTGAAGACGCCGGGCGCCGCCGAGCCCGTGACGTGATAGGCGACCGCGTGGCGGGCGCCGCCGGCCTCCACCGTGCCATCGCCCTCGACCAGCCGCCGGTCGTGCTCGCGCATGTCCTTCAGCAGCCCGAGGCTGAAGCAGGCCGTGCCGCGCGGATTGAACGCGGTCCACAAGGTGCCGGTCGCCGGCTCGAACTGGCTGCGGTACTGTGCTGCAGGGCTGCCGCAGTCGATGCGGGGGCCCACGGCTTCGCTCATGTTGCTCATGGAGTTTCCTTTCGCGTGAATGTCGTTTTGGATCGCCCCGGGAGGGACTGAGGCGATTAACGCTCCGCGCAAAATCGCAGGCAATCAGGAAATTGCACGCGCTGTAGGGGATTCCGGGCAATTCGCTTGTTGCCGGCCCGCGACATCGGTTAAATTAGCGCGCAGGGGGAGCACGCCGTGTACGCGATCGTCTACAAAAGCGACGGTTTTCCGATCTGCCGGCAGGTGGAAGGGGTCAGCCCCGATCCCGTGGTCACGTGGAACACGGAGTCCGCCGCCAAGGCCTTCATCACCTCCAAGGGCGGCGACGCCGACTTCCAGCCGGTGCAACTCACCGACGAGGCCATGGACAAGATGGCGGCCGCGATGGGCTGCCCGGTCGAATCGATTACCTTCGACCCCTACCCGGGGTAGCGGTCAGCCCAGGCTGAAGAACTCGCGCCGGGTCTTCATGGCGCGCATCTTCTGCACGAGCAGCTCGAAGTCCTCGTCCCGCTCGACGAAGTTCAGGTTCTCCGAGTTCACGATGAGGACCGGCGCCGCGGCGTAGTGATAGAAGAAGCGCGCGTAGCTTTCCGCGAGCAGCGCCAGGTACTCCTCGGAGATGCCGCGCTCGAAGCCGGCGGCGCGGCGCTTCACCCGCTCCACGAGGGTCGCGGGCTGGGCCTGCAGGTAGATGACGAGGTCCGGCGCCGGCGCCTGCGGGCCGACCGAGTCCCAGATCTTCTGGTAGAGCGCGAGCTCGTCCTGCGAGAGCGTGAGCCGGGCGAAGAGCGGGTCCTTGTCGATCAGGAAATCCGCCACCACCGGCCGGGCGAACATGTCCGGCTGGGCAAGCGGCTCCAGCATGCGCGCGCGCTGGAAGAGGAAGAAGAGCTGCGTCGGCAGCGCGTAGCGCGCCATGTCCTGGTAGAAGCGCCCGAGAAAGGGGTTCTCGGCCGGCTGCTCGAGCACGAGGTCGGCCGACAGCCGCGCCGCGAGCCGGCGCGCGAGCGTGGTCTTGCCCGCGCCGATGGGTCCTTCCACCACGAGATGGCGAAGCTTATCCACGGAAGATGAAGTACACCGCGGCCAGGATGCACAGGCCCGCCCAGAGGTAGTCGAGCTTGAGCGGCTGCTGCATGTAGAAGAGTGCGAAGGGCACGAAGACCAGCAGGGTGATCACTTCCTGCATGATCTTCAATTGCCCGAGCGAGAGCGTGCCGAAGCCGATGCGGTTGGCCGGCACCTGCAGGAGGTATTCGAAGAGCGCGATGCCCCAGCTCGCGAGGGCGGCGATCCACCAGGGCTTGGACGACAGGTTCTTCAGGTGCGCGTACCAGGCGAAGGTCATGAAGACGTTCGAGAGCACCAGCAGGCCCGCCGAGACGACGACCGGCGGAACGCCCTTCACTGCAGCTTCTCCACCGCCTGGTCCTTCACCGCACCGAGGAGCGCGCTTGCGCGGCCCTTGCCCGGGATCTCCACGTCGGCGATCTCGGCGAGGGGCTCGAGGACGAAGCGCCGCTCGTGCATGCGCGGATGCGGCACGGTGAGAGTCTCCGTTTTTATTCTCAGATCTTCGAAAACCAAGAGATCGAGATCGAGCGTCCTCGGCGCGTTGGCGAAGCTTCGCTCCCGGCCGTGCTGCCGCTCGACTTCCTGCAGCTCGCCGAGAAGGCGCTCGGCCGGAAGGCCGGTCTCGAGCTGCGCGACCGCATTGACGTAGGCCGGCTGAGCCGCGTAGCCCACGGGAGCGCTGCGGTAGAGAGAGGAGCTCTTCACCAGGCGAGTGTGCGGCATCCGGCCGAGCTCGGCGAGCGCTTCGCGCACCTGCCTCACGGGATCGCCGAGGTTGGAGCCGAGGCCGACGAACGCGACGCTCACGCGCCTAGTCGCCCGTCGGCTCGGCGGCGGCCGGGCCATCCGCGCGCTTCTTGCCGCGGCGACGGCGGCGGCGCTTGCGCGGTCCCTGGTCGGGCAGGAGCATCGCGTGGCGCGACTCGGCGTCCGCGGCCTGGAAGGCGCGCCACCAGGCCTCCATCTCCGCCGGCACTTCGCCGCTTGCGGCGCGCAGCGCAAGGAAGTCGTAGGCCATGCGGAAGCGCGGCGCCTCGAGCAACCGGTAGGCCCGCTGTCCCGAGCGCTGGTCGAAGCGCGGCTGCATCGACCACACCTCGCGCATGGTGGCGGTGAGCTTGCGCGTGATCGCGAGCTTCTCGCATTGCACGTCGAGGACCTCGTCCATCGCCGCCTCGAGCGCGGGAATGGAGCGCTCGCCGCGCTTCTCTCGCGCCTTCCACGCGGCCAGCACCTCGTGCCAGAGGAGCGCGGCGAAGAGGAAGGCCGGCGACACGGGCCGGTCGTCGAGCACGCGCTGGTCGGTCTGCGCCAGGGCCAGGGTAACGAACCGCTCGCCGAGCGGCTGCTCCAGGATGACGTCGAGCAGCGGCAGCAGGCCCTTGTGCAGGCCCACCTCGCGCAGTTGCCGCAGGCAGGCGCTGGCGTGGCCGGACAGGAGCAGCTTCAGCATCTCGTCGAAGAGGCGCGCCGGCGGCACGCGCTCCATGAGCGGCGCCATCTCCGCGATCGGCTCGCGCGTCTCGCGGTCGAGCGTCAAGCCGAGCTTCGCGGCGAGCCTTACCGCGCGCAGCATCCGCACCGGATCCTCGCGGTAGCGCACCTCCGGGTCGCCGATCACGCGCAGCACGCGCTTCTTCAGGTCGGCGAGGCCGCCGTGGAAATCCAGGACTTCCTCGCCATGCGGGTCGTAGTAGAGCGCGTTCACGGTGAAGTCGCGCCGCCGCGCGTCCTCCTCCTGCGTGCCGAAGACGTTGTCGCGCAGGACGCGCCCGTGCTCGTCCTTCTCGGAGGTCTCGGGGTCGGCGCCGCGGAAGGTCGACACCTCGACCGTTTCCGCGCCGATCATCACGTGCACGAGGCGAAAGCGCCGGCCGATGATGAGGGCGCGGCGGAAGAGCGGCTTGATCTCCTCGGGGCGCGCGTCGGTGGCGACGTCGAAGTCCTTGGGCGAGATGCCGAGCAGCAGGTCGCGCACGGCGCCGCCCACCACGTAGGCGGAGAA
>JBLNDP010000166.1:0-4309 GCA_050261755.1 Clostridia bacterium | reverse complement strand
GTACAAGCCCGCCGGCGCGCAGGTCGCCGCGCGACCGCTCGTGATGATCCCGCCGTGCATCAACAAGTTCTACATCCTCGACCTGCAACCGGAAAACTCGCTCGTCGCGCACGCGGTCGCGCACGGCAACATGGTCTTCATGGTCTCGTGGCGCAACGTCGAGGCGGACCTCGGCCATCTCACCTGGGACGACTACGTCGAAAAAGGGGTGTTGAAGCCGCTGCGCGTCGCGCGCGAGATCGCCGATGCGAAGCAGGTCAATGCGCTCGGCTTCTGCATCGGCGGCACCCTCCTGGGGGCCGCGTTGGCGGTCCTGGCGGCGCGCGGCGATACGTCGGTCGCGAGCGCGACCTTTCTCACCTCCATGCTGGACTTCGGGGAGGCGGGAACCCTCGGCGTATACATCGATCCGGCCAGCGTCGAGATGCGCGAGACGGCGATCGGCGGCGGCGGCATCCTGAACGGACGCGAGCTCGCGCAGGTGTTCTCGAGCCTGCGCTCGAACGACCTCGTCTGGCCCTACGTGGTGAAGAACTACCTCATGGGCCGGCGGCCGGAGGCATTCGACCTGCTCTTCTGGAACGCCGACAGCACGAACCTGCCCGGGCCGATGTTCTGCTATTACCTGCGCAACACCTACCTCGAGAACAAGCTTCGCGTTCCAGGCGCGCTGGTCAATTGCGGCGTGCCGGTGGACCTCGGCCGGATCGAGATTCCCGTCTTCGTCTACAGCTCGCGCGAGGACCACATCGTCCCGTGGCGCTCGGCTTATCGCACGCTCGGGCTGGTCGGCGGCGAAGGACAATTCGTCCTGGGCGCGAGCGGGCACATTGCCGGCGTGGTCAATCCGCCGGCCAAGAAACGGCGCAGCTACTGGGCGAGCGAACCCGGACGGCCTTACCCTGACGATCCGGACCAGTGGCTCGACGCGGCGCAGGAGCATCCGGGAAGCTGGTGGCCGCTCTGGCTCGAATGGCTGGGGCGCCACGCCGGGGGAACGCGGCCGGCACCTGCGCGGCCCGGCAGTGTCAAATACCAGCCGATCGAGCCCGCGCCCGGTCGGTACGTCAAGCACAGGATCCACTAGGAATTCACGAGGAGCCAGCATGGAAGACATCGTCATCGTCGGCGCAGCGCGCACCCCCATCGGCAAGTTCGGCGGCACGCTCGCCAGGACCTCGGCCGCGGACCTCGGCGCGCTCGTCATCCGCAAGGTCCTGGAACGCGCGGGCGTGGCGCCCGACCAGGTTTCCGAGGTGATCATGGGACAGGTGCTCACCGCCGCCGTGGGCCAGAACCCGGCGCGCCAAGCGGCGATGAAGGCGGGCATCCCCTACATGGTCCCCGCCATGACGATCAACAAGGTTTGCGGCTCGGGCCTGCAGGCCGCGATGCTCGGCGCCCAGGCGATCGCCAACGGCGATTCCGACATCGTCGTCGCCGGCGGCCAGGAGTCGATGAGCCTCTCGCCGCACGCGCTCAACGGCTCGCGCGAGGGCTTCCGCATGGGCGACGCGAAGATGGTCGACACCATGATCGTCGACGGCCTGTGGGACGTCTTCAACCAGTACCACATGGGCGTCACCGCCGAGAACGTCGCGAAGGAGTACGCGGTCACGCGCGAGGAGCAGGACGAATTCGCGGTCGCGAGCCAGAACAAGGCCGAAGCGGCGCAGAAAGCGGGCAAGTTCAAGGACGAGATCGTCACCGTCGAGATCCCCTCGAAGAAGGGGCCGGTCATGTTCGCCGACGACGAATACCCGCGCCACGGCGCGACGCTCGAGGCGATGAAGGGCCTCAAGCCCGCCTTCGACAAGAACGGCACGGTCACCGCGGGCAATGCGTCGGGGCTCAATGACGGCGCCGCCGCAGTCGTTCTTTGCTCCGCCAGGAAGGCGAAGGAAATGAATCTGAAGCCCATTGCCCGGATCAAGGCGTTTGCCTCCGCCGGCGTGGATCCGAAATACATGGGCATGGGCCCGGTGCCGGCCTCGAAGCGCTGCCTTTCGCGCGCCGGCTGGGAGCCGAAGGACCTGGACCTCATGGAGATCAACGAGGCGTTCGCGGCGCAGGCGATCGCGGTGAACCGCCAGATGGGCTGGGACACGAAGAAGGTCAACGTCAACGGGGGCGCCATCGCCCTCGGCCATCCCATCGGCGCCTCCGGCGCGCGCGTGCTCGTCACCCTGCTGCACGAGATGCAGAAGCGCGACGCGAAGAAGGGCCTCGCGTCGTTGTGCATTGGCGGCGGCATGGGCGTAGCCCTTGCCGTAGAGCGCTAGAAGCCGCGTAACGACAGAGCGCTAGGAAGGAACCATGATGGGCAAGGTAGAAACGATTGCAGAACCGAGAAGCGAAGACGCTTCGCCGATCATCCCGCGGATCGCCTTTGTCTCGGGCGGCATGGGCGGCATCGGCACCGCGGTGTGCCGGCGCCTCGCCCGCTCGGGCCATACCGTCGTCGCCGGCTGTTTGCCCGGCTACGAGAAGAAGGACGAATGGCTGGGCAGCATGCGCGCCGCCGGCTTCCGCGTGCACGCGGCCGAGGGCGACGTCTCGAACTTCGACTCCTGCGCGTCCATGTTCGGCGAGCTGCGCTCGTCGGTCGGCCCGGTCGACATCCTGGTGAACAACGCCGGCATCACGCGCGATTCGATCTTCAAGCGGATGACCGAGCAGGACTGGATGGCGGTCATCAACACCAACCTCAACAGCGTCTTCAACGTCACGCGGCAGGTGATCGACGGAATGAGCGAGCGCGGCTGGGGGCGCATCATCAACATCTCCTCCGTGAACGCCATCAAGGGACAGTTCGGCCAGACGAACTATTCGGCGGCGAAGGCCGGCATGGCGGGATTCTCCAAGGCGCTCGCGCAGGAAGTGGTGCGCAAGGGCGTCACCGTGAACACCGTGTCGCCCGGGTACGTCGAGACCGACATGGTGATGGCCATCCGCCCCGAGATCCGCGAGCAGATCGTCGCGCAGATTCCGATGGGCCGGCTGGCAAAGCCCTCGGAGATCGCCGCGGTGGTCGCCTTCCTCGCGTCGGAGGAGGCGGGCTATATCACCGGCGCCAACATCTCGGTCAACGGCGGCATGCACATGATGTAGGATTGGCCGGCGAGATCTGGAGGAGAAAACCATGGCGGGCAAGAAGCTGGCCGTCGTCACCGGCGGCATGGGAGGGCTTGGCGAATCGATCACGACGAAGATGGCCGACGCCGGCTATCGGGTGGTCGTGACCTATTCGCCTTCGAACACCAAGTACAAGGCGTGGCTCGAGGAGATGAAGGGTCGCGGCTACTCGTTCAGCGCGTTCCCGGTGGACGTGGCGGACTTCGACAACTGCGCGAAGCAATGCGGCGCGATCACTTCCGAGTGCGGGCCGATCGACATCCTCGTGAACAACGCCGGCATCACGCGCGACATGACGTTCAAGAAGATGAGCAAGGCCGACTGGGACGCGGTCATGCGCACGAACCTCGATTCCTGCTTCAACATGACGAAGCAGGTCATGGACGGCATGGTGGATCGCAGCTGGGGGCGCGTGATCAACGTCTCCTCGGTGAACGGGCAGAAGGGCGCCTTCGGCCAGACCAACTATTCCGCCGCCAAGGCGGGCATCCACGGCTTCACCAAGGCCCTCGCGCTGGAAGTGGCCAAGAAGGGCGTCACGGTGAACACGATCTCGCCCGGCTACATCGGCACGAAGATGGTCACGGCGATCCCGAAGGAAATCCTCGACTCCAAGATCCTGCCGCAGATCCCGGTCGGCCGCCTGGGCAAGCCTGACGAAGTCGCCGGCCTGATCATCTACCTCTGCTCCGACGAGGCGGCATTCGTGACCGGCGCCAACATCTCCATCAACGGCGGCCAGCACATGTACTAAAGGAGTAGACTTCGACCGTGGCGCTCCCCGAGGAAAAAGCCGAGGCTCCCCAGCTGAGGCTCATCAAGAAGTACCCGAACCGCAGGCTCTACGACACCAAGACGTCGAGCTACATCACGCTCGCCGACGTCAAGCAGATGGTGCACCGGCAGGAGGAGTTCCAGGTGGTCGACGCGAAGAGCGGCGACGACCTCACCCGCGCCATCCTGCTGCAGATCATCCTCGAGGAAGAATCGACGGGTGGCCTCCCCATGTTCTCCTCCGACCTGCTCTCGCAGCTCATCCGCTTCTACGGCAATGCGATGCAGGGCGTGATGGGCACGTACCTCGAGCGCAACATCAAGGCGTTCCAGGAGATGCAGAAGACCCTGCAGGCGCAGTCGCAGCGCATGGTCGGCGACAATTCCAAGGCCTCGCAGG
>JBLNDP010000165.1:0-2781 GCA_050261755.1 Clostridia bacterium | reverse complement strand
ACCATGTCCGTGGTCACGGCCTCGATGGCGGCGGCCTGGTCGGGCGTCTCCTCGAAGCCGAAGCCCTCGGCGAACGCCTCGAGGTCATGCTGCTTCAGGCTGAAAGAATGGCCCAGGCGTGCCGCGCGCTTCGCGTAGAGCGCGAGGAGCTCCGCGGCAGTATCGCGCACCTGCTTCTCGGCGCGCGCCTTCGCCTTGTCCCACTGGCCGCTGCCGAGCTTGTGCAGCGGCGCCTCGTCGGGCTGCGCGCCGCTATAGCGGCCGATCACCCCAAGCTGCGCGACGGGCACGTAGAGCTTGTCCTTGCCCTCGTACTCCAGGAGAAGGAACTCGCCGTGCCCGTCTCCGAGGTCGAGGGTTGTCAGTCCCTGGAAGCGTCCGATCCCGTGCTGCTCGTGCACGACCGGATCGCCGATCTTGAGCTCCGAGAGGTCGCGGAGCATCCCCTCCACGTTCGAGCGCTTCTCGGCGCCGCGACCTCGGCGGCGCACGACACCCGCGTAGAGCTCCGCCTCGGTGACGATCGCCCAGCCTTCCGCGGGAACCGCGAAGCCATGCGAGACCGGGGATACGCCGAGAAGCAATCTTTCGCTTTTTGAAACGAAGTCTGCAAAACCATCCGTCGCCGCGGGGGTCAGGCCGTATTCGGCGAAGTAGTGCGACATCGTCTCGCGCCGCCCCGGCGATTCGGCGGCGATCAGCACCTTAACCTTGGCCTCTTCCAGATACTTCTTGAGCGCGACCAGCGGGTCCTTCGCCCGCCGATCCACCGCGATGGGCGGCAAAGCCGCCGTACTAAGTCCGTTCTTTTCTCCGTCGATTTGCCCCGAGGAAATGTCGACCCTGGGGAAGTCCTTGGAGCGGAGAAAAAACTCTTCGGCGGGGATGAAGACGATCTTCGGCTGCAGGAGCGGCCGGTCGGGGTCGCCGCCCGCCATCTGGAAGCGCGATTGCGTGCTGCGCCAGAACTCGTTCACCGCCGCCGGGATGTCGTGGTGGAAGACGAGCGTGGTGCCGGCGGGGAAGTAGTCGAAGATCGTCGCCACCGACTCGAAGAAGAGCGGCAGGTAATACTCGACGCCGGCGGCCGGGATGCCGTTCGAGACGTCCTTGTACAGGCGCTTCTTGGAGGGATCGCCCTCGAAGATCTCGCGCCAGCGGCTGCGGAAGCGCGTCCGGCCGTTCTCGTCGAGGGGAAACTCGCGCGCCGGGAGCATCCGCACGTCGTTGACCGAGTAGAGCGTTCGCTGGCTGTCGACGTCGAAGGTGCGGATGGTGTCGACGAGCTCGTCGTCGAGCTCGATGCGGTAGGGAAGCTGGCTTCCCATCGGGAAGAGGTCGATGAGGCCGCCGCGCACGCAGAATTCGCCGGGCGCGACCACCTGGGTCACGTGCTGGTAGCCCGCGACGACGAGCTGCTGGCGCAGCGCCTCGACGTCGAGGCGTTCCTTCGCCTTCAGGAAGAAGGTATGGCCGGCGATGTACGCCGGCGGGCACAGGCGCACGAGCGCCGTCGATGCGGGCACGATCGCAACGTCGAACTCGCCGCGCTGGATGCGATAGAGGGTAGCGAGGCGCTCGGAGACGAGGTCCTGGTGCGGCGAGAACTGGTCGTACGGCAGCGTTTCCCAGTCCGGAAGCAGGCAGGCGCGCAGCGCGGGAGCGAACCAGGCGAGCTCCTCGAGGAGCCGTTGCGCGTCCTGCGCCGTGGCGGTGACGACCGCGAGGGGTTTCTGCTCGGACGCGAGCCGCGAGAGGGCGAGCGCGTCCCCCGAACCGAACAGTCCGGCCAAGGTTTTGCGGGCCAGCGAATCGCGGTGCATCAATTCAAAAAGCGTGCAATTATAGGGCGATACCCCGTTGAATTAACGAGAAAGTTCTCTTGGCGCTGTTCGCTCTGATACCCGCCGCGGGAAGCGGCTCGAGGATGGCCGGCGAGGCGCCGAAGCAGTACCTCGCGATAGCGGGGCGGCCGATGCTCTGGCACGCCATTCGAGCAGTTTGCGTGCCGCCGGTGGAAGCCGTCTTCGTCGTCCTCGCGCCCGGCGACCAGGCTTTCGCCGGGCACGACTGGAGCGCGTTCCAGGGGAAGCTCGAGCCGCTCTATTGCGGCGGCGAGTCGCGGCGCGACTCGGTCTACAACGGCATCGTCGCGGCCGGCAGCGTGATGAATGCCGACGACTGGGTGCTGGTGCACGACGCCGCCCGGCCTTGCCTGCCGCGCAGCGACCTCGACGCGCTCCTCCGGGAAACGCAGGACGAGCAGGTAGGGGCCATCCTGGCGATTCCCGTTCCCGACACGGTGAAGCGCGCGGGAAAAGACGAGGCCGGCGCGCAGCGCATCGCGGGCACCGAGGATCGCACGCAGCTCTGGCTCGCGCAGACGCCGCAGCTTTTCCGCGCCGGCCTGCTGGCGCAGGCGCTGCGCCAGGCGAAGGGCCCGGTGACCGACGAGGCCAGCGCGGTGGAGCAGATGGGCTTGCGCCCGCGCCTGGTCGCGGGCAGCCGGGAGAACCTCAAGGTGACGTATCCTGAGGACCTGGGCATGGCCGAAGCGATTCTGGGGAGACGGACATGAGGATCGGACAGGGCATCGACGTGCACGCTTTCGCCGAGGGGCGGAGGCTCGTCATCGGCGGCGTCAACATCCCGTACCACAAGGGCCTCCTCGGCCACTCGGACGCCGACGTGCTGCTGCATGCGATCTCGGATGCGCTGCTCGGCGCGGCGGGGCTCGGCGACATCGGCCAGCACTACCCGGACAGCGACCCGAGCTACAGC
>JBLNDP010000164.1:0-12273 GCA_050261755.1 Clostridia bacterium | reverse complement strand
AGCTGAAGTGCGGCCTTTTGCCGCTCGGCGGTGGTGGGCATGGCGTCTCCTTTTGCGGTTCTGCTACAAGAAATATTCCCAGCGCCTCGCGAGCCACTCCTTCGCCCGCTCCACGACGCCGCGGTCCGCCCATTGGTCGGCCCGGATCTCGACCGACTCCTTCACGTCGGCCTGGAAGCGCCGCGCAAGGGATTCGGTGAAATCCGGGTCGTAGACGATGAGGTCGGCCTCGTAGTTATGGACAATGCTGCGCCAGTCGAGGTTCGTGGAGCCTACGCTCGCCCACGCGTCGTCGACCACGGCGGTCTTGGCGTGCATGACCGTTTCACGCCATTCATAGATCTTCACGCCGGCGGCGAGCAGCTCGCCGTAGTGCGACCGCCCGGCCGCGACGGGCGCCCAGAAGTCGCTCACGCCCGGAAGGACCAGGCGCACGTCGATGCCGCGCCGCGCCGCTTCCTCCAGCGTGCGAATGCTCTCCGGATCCGGGACGAAGTAGCCGATCGTCAGCCAGGCGCGCTTCTTCGCGTCGCGGATCGCCGACAGCAACGCGCCGTACATCTCGCTCTTGCCGGAGTCGGGGTCGGCGGAGACCACGCGCATGGGCATCTTTCCGCGCGGCGGGAGCCTCGGGAAGTACTTGGCCTGCGGCAAGGGCGGGCATTTCTCGAGCGTCCAGGCGTCGAGGAAAAGATGCTGGAAGCGCGCCACGACGGGGCCTTCGGCCTTGACGTCGGTGTCCCGCCAGCCCTTCTGCACCTTCTCGCCGCGCTTCACCTCGCTCGGCGGGCGCCGGCTGCGCGAGCCGGAGGAATAGGTGCTGCTGATGTTGATGCCGCCGGTAAAGGCGACCTGTCCGTCGACCACGGTGATCTTGCGGTGGTTGCGGTTGTTGATGTCCCAGCCGCGCTTCGCCTTGGCCGGGTTCACGGGGTTGAACTCGCAGAGGGCGGCGCCGGCATCCTTCAGGCGCTGGAAATACTCCTTCGGCGTCGCAATCGATCCAACGCCGTCGTACAGGACGTTGACCTTCACGCCTTGCTTCACCTTGGCCTCGATGATGCGGGCGGCCCGCTCGCCCACCTCGCCGCCCTCGAGGATGTAGGTCTCCAGGTTGATGTGGTCGCGCGCCCGCTCCATCGCCGCGAACATCGACCCATGCGTCTGCGGCCCGTCGACGAGGAGCTGGGCGTCGTTACCCTGGACGAGGGGAGATTCCGGGCGCTGCGCCGGGCGCGGCGCCTGGGCAGGCGCGGTGACGCACGCGGCCAGCCCGGCGGCTGCCGCAGCGGCAAGTAGCCGGCGCACCGCTCAGGAGCCGCTCTTGACGCGGATGTCGTTGCGCACCGAGCGCACGCCGGCGATCTTCTTCGCCGCGTCGACCGCGCGGCTCGCCTGGTCGCCCGAATCCGCGAAGCCCGACAGCTGCACGACGCCGTGCGAGGTTTCCACGTTGACGTTGGTCGCCGCCTTGATGCCGACGTCGGTGGCGATCGCCGTCTTGACCTTCGCGGTGACCGTGGCGTCGTCCACGTACTGGCCGGTCGTTTCGCCCGGGCCCGCGGTTTCCTGCGTGGTGGCGCAGCCGGCCAGCGCCAGCGCCGCGCCTGCGGCCAGGCCGAGAAGCGCTTGGCGTGTAAACGGTTTCATGACACTGCCTCCGTCGATGTGACGGAAGCATTTCTGCAATGCGCGTGCCGATGTGGCTCGGGAAGGACTAGCGCGCCACCGGCTCGGCCAGCCGGACCACTGTCGCGAGAAGCGCGACCGGCTCGATCGGCTTCGCGAGCTGCGCGTCGTATCCGGCCGCGACTGCCCGCAGGCCGGCCTCGGGGTACGCCTGCGGCGCGAGCGCGGCGGCGCGCAGGCAGCCGCCCCTCTCCGCCGGCAGCGCGCGCAGCGCCCGGATCAGGCTGTAGCCCGCGGCGCGCTCCATCGCGGCGTCGGAAAGGAGGACGTCGGGACGGAACGCGCCGAGGGCATCCAGCGCCTCGGTGGAGCTGCAGGCGGCCTTGGTCTCGGCGCCGGCGATGGCGAGGACCTTGATGAGGCCCTCGCGTGCGGCCGGGTCCTCGTCGACGACGAGCACGCGGACGCCGGAAAGGAGCGGCGCCTCGGGGGAGGCTCGGCGCGGGCGGAGCGACACGCACTGCGCCGCGCAGGAGAGGTCGAGCAGGTCGGCGATGATGCGGGCCTGCGTGTCGGCGTTGCGCTCGATCGCCTGCAGCGCCGTGCGCGCCTCGCTGCCGGGGAGCACCTGGCTGCGCAAGTGCCGCGCCCAGGTGGCGATCGCCTGCACGGGCGAGTGCAGGTCGTGCAGCACCGTGGCGAGGAAGCCGTCGCGGATGCGGCTCGCCTCCTCGGTGGCGATGCGCAGCCGCCGCTCGCGCTCGAGGGCGCGCGCGAGCTCGCGCTCGGCCTGGCGGCGGTCGTGGATGTCGACGCAGCAACCCGCGTAGCCGAGGAACACGCCGTCCCGCGAGTAGCGCGGCACGCCCCGCTCCAGCACCCACCGGTATTCGCCGTCGTGCCGCCGGAGCCGGTACTCGATCTCGAAGGGCTCGCGCGCGTCGAAGGCGCGCACGCAGGTGTCGAGCCAGCGCGCGAGATCCTCCGGGTGCACGCCGCGCGACCAGCCGTCCCCGAGCGCCTGCTCGAGGGGCGTTCCGGTGAAGTCGAGCCACGCGCGGCTCAGGTATTCGCACGACATGTCGGGCCGGGCGGTCCAGACCATGGCGGGAATCGACTCATCCATGAAGTGGGGAACCCGGGGCGGCGGCGGACGGAGCGCTTCGCGCTGCATAAGCGGGCGCACAGCAGGAGCCGTGCCGCGCGCGCCTGTAGCGCGATCTCTACGAGCGTCGCAAACCGCGCGGTAGTTCTTACGACAGGGCGGCAAGGCTTACAGGCGCATGCGCCGCCGCGACGGCACGCAGTTTGCTCGACTCTCCGCGCTTTCTTCCCAACTTCGTCAGGAGTCTCGCCATGCTCAGCTGGGCCCTAGCATTCTTCATCGTAGCCATCATCGCCGCCATCTTCGGCTTCACCGGGATCGCGGCCGGCGCCGCGGAGATCGCCAAGATCCTCTTCGTCGTCTTCGTCGTGCTGTTCCTCGTCTCGCTCGTCGCCGGCCTGCTGCGGCGCCCGTGACGCTTATCCACCGGAGGACACCATGAAACTTCAGCTACTCGCAGCGAGCGTCGCCCTCGCCTTCGCCAGCGCCGCCTTCGCGCAAGGCACCGCGGGGAACGCCCCGGCGGCCGGCAACCGCGACATGAAGAAGGCCGAGAAGGAGCGCATCGAGGCCGCGTACAAGGCGGACAAGGCCAAGTGCGACCCGATGAAGGGCAACCAGAAGGACGTGTGCATGAAGGAGGCCAAGGGCCGCAAGGACGTCTCCGAGGCCGAGCTCGACGCGCGGAACAGCCCGTCCGAGCGCAACCAGCACAAGGTCGAGGAAGCCAAGGCCAAGGCCGACTACGAAGTCGCGAAGGAGAAGTGCGACGACATGAAGGGCAAGGAGAAGGACGCCTGCCAGCACGAGGCCAAGGCGCACTACGACCAGGCGAAGGCGAACATGAAGGGCGAGAAGTCCGCCAGCCGCGGCTCCTCGCGCGACACCAGCCGCCCGGCCCATCCCGCGACCAGCAGCAACCAGAAGCCCTGAGATGCCCGAGTTCCTCTCCGACATCCAGACGCTGCGCAAGCGCGCGCGCGAGCACATCGACCAGGGGGCGGTCACCGCCGGCTACCACGCCGACCGCGGGACGGTGGTGAAGCTCCTCAACGAGGCGCTCGCGACGGAGATCATCTGCACGCTTCGCTACAAGCGCCATTACTTCATGGCGAAGGGCATCCACGCCGAATCCGTCGCCGCCGAGTTCCAGGAGCACGCGGCGGAGGAGCAGGCGCACGCCGACCAGATTGCCGAGCGCATCACCCAGCTCGGCGGCGAGCCCGACTTCTCGCCCGAAGGACTGGCGACGCGCAGCCACGCGGAGTACGTCGAGGGCGGCTCGCTCGAGGAGATGATCAAGGAGGACCTGGTCGCCGAGCGGATCGCCATCGACAGCTACCGCGAGATGGTGGAGTACCTCGGGTCGAAGGACATCACGACCCGGCGCCTGATGGAGGAGATCCTCGCCAAGGAGGAGGAGCACGCGGACGACCTCGCGTCCCTCCTCGAGGGCCTTTCGCACTAGGCGAGCATGCCGCGCGGGCTCTGGAAAGGGGCGATCAGCTTCGGGCTGGTCAACGTGCCCGTCGAGCTCTTCTCCGCGGAGAAGCGCTCGACGGAGCTCGACCTCACCATGCTGGACAAGCGCGACCTCGCGCCGGTGGGCTACAAGCGCTACAACAAGGCGAGCGGCGAGGAAGTGCCTTGGAACGAGATCGTCAAGGGCTACGAGTACGAGGATGGCAAGTACGTGGTCCTGTCCGAGGAGGATTTCCGCCGGGCGAACGTCGAGGCCTCGAAGACCGTGGACATCCACGCCTTCGTCGACCGGGACGTTATCCCGCCCAAGTTCTTCGAGACGCCCTACTACCTCGGCCCCGGCAAGCGCGGCGAGAAGGCCTACGCCTTGCTGCGCGATGCGCTCGAGAAGGCCGGCAAGGTCGGCATCGCCACCGTCGTGATCCGCACCCGGCAATACCTCGCGTGCGTCTTCGCGGAGGACGACGTGCTGATGATGAACACGCTGCGGTACGCGGACGAGCTGCGGGAAGCGAAAGACCTCGACCTTTCCGGCCTTGCCAAGGTGAAAAGTTCGTCCAAGGAGCTGGATCTCGCCCTGCGCCTCATCGCGGACATGGAGGAGGACTGGAAGCCGGAGCAATACAAGGACACGTACCGCGACGACCTGCTCAAGCGCATCGACGAGAAGGTCAAGGCGGGGCAGACCGAGGAGATCACCGCGCCCGAGAAGGAAGGCAAGGAAGCGCGCGGCGCGGAAGTGATCGACCTGATGGCCCTCCTGCGCCAGAGCGTGGAGAAAAAGGGCGCCGCGAAGGCGAAGGCCAAGCGGCCCCACAAGGCAAGGAGAAGGAATGCGGCTTAGCAACATCATGACCGGATCGATCCAGACGGTCGCCCCCGGGGCCTCGCTCGCCGAGGCGGCGAAAAAGATGGCCTCGGCCGACATCGGCTCCCTGCCGGTGTGCTCGGGGGAGCGCAAGGTCATCGGCATCATCACCGACCGCGACATCGCCGTGCGCGCCGTGGCGCGCGGCCTCGACCCCAACGCCACCCGCGTGCAGGACGTCATGACGCGCGAGGTCCTCTCCTGCCCCGCCGACAGCGACGTGGAGGCGGCCTGCGAGCTGATGGAGGAAAAGCAGGTGCGCCGCCTGGTGGTGACCGACGGCCAGGACGCGCCGATCGGCATCGTCTCGCTCGGCGACATCGCGCTCAGCCTGCGGGAGGCGAAGGCCGGGGGGCTGCTGAGGAAAGTCTCGGAGCCCGACTAGGAAAACCATGCGACGCCACGTGCGCTATGCCGTCGTCGGACTCGGGCACATCGCGCAGGTCGCGGTGCTCCCGGCGTTCGCGAACGCGCGACGTAATTCCCGCCTCGCCGCGCTCGTCTCCGGCGATCCGCAGAAGCTTGCCGCGCTCTCGGAGAAGTACGGGATCGCGGCCGAAGGCCTGTACGGGTACGACCGCTACGACGAGCTCCTGCGCTCGGGCAGCGTCGACGCCGTCTACCTCGCCCTGCCGAACAGCCTGCATTGCGAGTACGCGGTGCGCGCCGCCGAGGCCGGCGTGCACGTCCTGTGCGAGAAGCCGATGGCCGTGACGGAGGAGGAATGCGAGCGCATGGCCGCCGCGGCGCGCGCCCGCAAGGTGAAGCTCATGGTCGCCTACCGCCTGCACTTCGAGCGGGCGAACCTGGAGGCGCTCGAGGTGGCGCGCTCGGGCCGCATCGGCGAGCCGCGCCTTTTCAACGCGGCCTTCTCCACGCCCGTGGAGCCCGGCAACATCCGCGTGCAGGCGGCGCTCGGCGGCGGCACGCTCTACGACATCGGCGTGTACTGCATCAACGCCGCGCGCGCGCTTTTCGGCGAGGAGCCGGTCGAGGTGACCGCGACGACCGCCGGCATGATCGGGGACGTCGAGGAAACGGCGGTATGCGCGCTCAAGTTCCCGAACGAGCGCGCGGCGAGCTTCGTCTGCAGCTTCGGCGCCTCGAAGGTGTCGCACTACCGCATCGCCGGGACGAAGGGCGACCTCGTGCTCGAGCCCGCCTTCGAATACGCGGCGGCGCTGCGCCACCGCCTGACGATCGGCGGCGAGACGCGCGAGCGGCGCTTCGCCAAGCGCGACCAGTTCGCCCCCGAGCTCCTCTACTTCTCCGACTGCGTGCTGCAGAACCGCTCGCCCGAGCCCTCCGCCGAGGAAGGCCTGGCCGACGTGCGCATCATCCGCGCCCTGTACCGCTCGGCCGAGGCCGGCGCGCCGGTCGAGCTCGGCCCGTACCAGCGCGAGGAGCGCCCGAGCCTCGAGCAGGAGATCCGCCGGCCGCCGGTCGACAAGCCGGAGACCGTCCACGTTCGCGCCCCCTCCGGGGGCTAGGAGACCGCATGGCCCAGACCGACCTTCCGCTCCTTTCCGTCACGCGCTCCCCCGACGGAGTCTGGAGCGTGCGCGAGCGCGGCCCGCAGCGCGTCGCGATCGCCTACTTCCCGCGCAAGTGGGACGCCATGCGCCACGCGGTGAAGGCCGCGAAGGCGAAGCCGCGGGCGCGCGTGGTGGTGCTCGACGGCGAGCGGGTGCGCCTAAGCCACGACTACCGCGGCGCGACCGGCGAGACGGACCGCGTCGAGGTCCCGTGAGCGCGCCTGCTTTCGCGCTGATCGTCGGCATCCTGTACACCGGGCTGGGAGCATTCGCGATGCTTCCCTCGCTCCTCGTCGCCCAGGGCGGCGTGCCGTATCTCTTCGGCGTGCTCGCGGTGAGCGGCGTGCTGAACGTCGTTCACATCGGCATCGGCTTGTGGGGCTTGGCAGCCTGGTCGGGCGCGTACGGCGCGGTCTCCTATGCCCGCTCCGTGGCCGTGATCTTCGCCATCCTCGCCGTCGGCGGACTGATCGCGGGGCTCTCGCAGAACGCGGTGCCGCTGCGCGGCTTCAACGTCCTGCTGCATGCGCTGAGCGCGCTCGCCGCGGCCTATGTCGGCTTGCGGTCGGCGGCTCGATCGCCGTCGCTCAGGCGCCTTTCGCGGGAGCGCAGGAGCGGCGCCGAGCGCCGGCGCACGCTGCGGCCGGTGGCGATGGATCGCCGCGTTGCGGGCGACCGTCGGCTCGGGCTGGCGCCCTAGGCCGGAAACTTCAGCAATTTCTCGAATTCGGCCGCCGGCGCCGGGCGGCCGAAGAAGAAGCCCTGCACCTCGTCGCAGCGCATGACGCGCAGGTAGTCGGCCTGCGCCTGCGTCTCGACGCCCTCGGCGATGACCTTGAGCCGCAGCGAATGGCCGAGCGAGACGATGGTGGAGACGAGCGTCATCGCATCCGCCTCGCGCGTCATGTCGTGCACGAAGGAGCGGTCGATCTTCACCGCCGCCGCCGGCAGCCGGGCGAGATACGCAAGCGAGGAGTAGCCGGTGCCGAAGTCGTCGACGACGATGTCCACGCCGAGGTCGCGGATCGCCCGCAGCTTGGCGATGTTCTCCTCCAGGTCCGACATCACGAGCGTCTCGGTGATCTCGAGGTCGATGCCGGGGTCGCCGCCCGCCTCGGCGAGCATGCCCTTCAGGATGGAGACGAAGTCGCTCCGGCGCAGCTGCACTGCCGAGACGTTGACGGCGACCCGCGGCGTCACCAGGCCGCGCTTGCGCCACGCGGTATGGTCGGCGACGGCCTGGCGCAGCGCCCACAGCCCGACCTCGGCGATGAGCCCCGTCTCCTCCAGGAGCGGCACGAAGTCCATGGGCGGCACCAGGCCGCCCTCCGGGCTCTCCCAGCGGATGAGCACCTCGGCGCCGGTGAGCCGCAGCGTCTCGAGCGAGATCTTCGGCTGGTAGTGCAGGACGAATTCGCCGTGCTCGAGCGCAAGGCGCATCTTGTTCTCGAGCTGCAGGCGCTCGCCCACGCGCGCGGTCATCTTCGCGGTGTAGAAGAGGTAGCGGTCGGTCGAGTCCGCGGCCTTGACCGCCGCCTCGGCGTTGCGGAAGAGCGCCTCGGCGTCGGCGCCGTCGTCCGGGAAAAGCGCCACCCCGGCGCGCGTGGAGACCCGCAGCTCCGAAGCGCCGACCTTGTAGGGCATGGCGTCGAACGCCCGGCTGTTCTCCTCCAGGCGGCGCTGCAGGGACTCCAGGCGCCGCACGCGCGGCAAGAGGACTGCGAACTGGTCGCCGCCGATGCGCGCCACGTTGCCCGGGTCGCCCGCCGCGCGCACCAGGCGCTCGGCCACCTGGCGCAGGATCGCGTCGCCGGCCTGGCGCCCCTCGGCGTCGTTGATCGCCTTGAAGCGGTCGATGTTGAGGATCATCAGCGCCGCCTTGTGCTGGTCGCGCGACGCGACCGCCAGCTGCTGCGCGAGCCGCTCCAGCAGGAGGTCGCGGTTCGCGAGGCCCGTGAGCTGGTCGTAGTACGCCAGGAAGCGGACGCGCTCCTCCTTCTCCATGTGCTCGAGGGCGAAGGCGATGTCGCCGGCGAGCTCGAGCAGCAGCCGCTGCTCCTCGTCGTCGAAGAAGTGCGGCTCCTGCGAGTGCAGGCCGAGCACGGCCAGCGTGCGGCCGCCGACCGCGATCGGCAGCACGGCAAAGGAGCGCAGGCCCTGCCCCAGGTGCACGTCCTTGTCTCGCACCGCCGACTCGGCGATGTCGTTGACGAAGATGGCGCGGTTCTCCCGCGCGGCGCGCGCCGCGAGGCCGTGCCCGTGCGGCGCGTCGTCGCGCAAGGAAAGCCGCTCCTTGATGCGGCTCAGCAGATCGCCCCCTTGCCCGGCTTGGGCAAGCGGCACCAGGCGCGCCTGCGCCGCGTCCACGCCGCAAATCCACGCGAAACGAAAGCCGCCGGCCTCGATGGCGATGCGGCATGCCTCGTCGAAGAGCTCCTGGCGGTCGCGGATGCGCACGAGCGCCGCGTTGATGCCGCTCAGCACCGCGTACACCCTGTTCAGCCGCCTGAGGCCCGCTTCGCTCTCGCGCAGCGCGTCCTCGGCCTCCTGCTGCGCCGTAACGTCGAGCGCCAGCACGTACATCCCGCGCACCACCCCGGCATCGTCCCGGTCCGGCACGAGCGAGACCGCGACGTGGCGCAGCGATCCGTCGTGCAGGCGGCGGGCGCCGCGCTGGTTGATCGCCTCGCCGGAAAGCGCGCGCGTGACGTCGGGCTCGGCCGTGCGCCAGGCTTCGGGCGTGAGCACTTCCGCGAGCGTGCGGCCTTCGACGGGGACGTCGCCGCCCGCATAGAACATACGGTAGCGATGGTTGGCGTAAGCGAGGCGGTAGTCCGCATCGACGTAGGCGATCATCGCCGGCACGTTGTCGATGACGAGCTGGAGCCGGCGCTGCGCCTCGCGCTCGGCGCGGCGCGCCGCCGCCTTCTCGAGCTCGCGCGCGAGCACCTTCGGCAGGCGGGCGAGCTGCCCCTTCATGACGTAGTCGCTCGCGCCGGCGGTCAGCACCGCGACGGCGCCCTCCTCCCCCAGCGCGCCCGAGACGAGGATGAACGGCAGGTCGAGCCCGGCATCCCGGACGATCTGGAGCGCGTCGAGGCCGGTGAACGCCGGCATGTGGTAGTCGGCGAGGATCGCGTCCCAGCGACCGGCGGCGAGCGCCTCGCGCAGGTGCGCGGGCTCCTCGACGCGCATGAAGTGCACCCTGAAGCCCGCGCGCTCGAGCATGCGCACGTTGATGTTGGCGTCGTCCTCGGAGTCCTCGACGACGAGGATCCGCAGCGGGGGCCTCAAGGCGTCCATGGCCCCGGCAGTCTACCGCCTGCCGATGCAAAAGACTGTCAGGCGGCCAGGAGCTTGCGGAAATCGCCCTCCGGCACGGGGCGCCCGAAGCGGAACCCCTGCACCTCGTCGCAGCGCATCACGCGCAGGTGGCTCGCCTGCGCGTCGGTCTCGACTCCCTCGGCGACGACCGCGAGCCGCAGCGCGTGGGCGAGCGAGATGATCGACGCGACGAGCGCCATGCTGTCGGGGTCCTCGAGCATGGCGCGGATGAAGGAGCGGTCGATCTTCAGCGCCGCGACCGGCAGGCGCGCGAGGTAGGCGAGCGACGAGTAGCCCGTGCCGAAATCGTCCACGGCGATCGCCGCGCCGAGCGAGCGGATCGCGCGCAGCTTCGCGATGTTGGACTCGATGTCCTGCATCACCACGCTCTCCGTGATCTCGAGGTCGAGCCCGCGCGCGGCCTCCGTCTCGCCGATCAGCGCGCTCAGCTGCGGCACGAAGTCGGCGCGGCGCAGCTGCACCGGCGACACGTTCACCGCGATGCGCGGCGCGGGCAGGCCGGCGGCAAGCCAGGCCGCGCGGTCCGCCGCCGCCTGCCGCAGCGCCCACTGGCCCACCGCGCCGATCTGGCCGGTTTCCTCGAGGACGGGAATGAATTCGGCCGGCGCCACGAGGCCGCGCTCGGGGCTCTGCCAGCGGATGAGGGCCTCGCCGCCGGTGATGCGCTGCGTGTCGAGCGCCACCTTCGGCTGGTAGTGCAGGACGAACTCGCCGCGCTCCAGCGCCACGTGCATCTTGTTCTCGAGGGAGAGCCGCGCCGCGACCTGCTCGGTCATGCGAGGCGTGTAGAAGACCAGCCGCTCGCCGGCTGCCTGCTTCGCCGCCGCTTCGGCGTTGCGGAAAAGCGTCTCCGCGTCGCCGCCGTCGTCCGGGAATAGCGCGATGCCGGAGCGCGTGGAGAGGCGCAGCTCGGCGCCTTCGACGCGGCACGGCGTGCCTTCCAGCACGCGCAAGCCTTCCTCGGCGATGCGCAGCACATGGTCCCGCCCTTTCAGCCGCGGCAGGACCACGGCGAACTGGTCGGCGCCGATGCGCGCGACGCGCTCGGCCCGGCCGGTGGACCGCACGAGCCGCGCGGCGACTTCCTTGAGAAGCGCGTCGCCGGTCGAGCGCCCGTAGGAATCGTTCACCGCCTTGAAGCGGTCGATGTTGACCACCGCCAGGCCGATGCAGGCGCCGGTGCCGCGCGCCGCGGACAAGCGCTCGCCCAGCCGCTCGAGGAACAGCACCCGGTTCGCGAGGCCCGTGAGCGGGTCGTAGTAGGCGAGGAAGCGCAGCCGCTCCTCGCGGTCCTTCTGCTCGCTCACGTCCTGGATCGTCACGAACCATCGCTGCCGGCCCTGCGCGTCGGGATCGCCGAACGGCTCCATCGTCTGGCGCAAATGCAGCACGCTGCCGTCGGGGCGCTGCATGCGGTACTCCATCGCCGTGCGGCGGCCGGAGCGAGCCGCCTCGATCGCCACCAGGCGGAAGCGCTCCCGGTCCTCGGGATGCACGAACTGGAGCGCTTCGCGCGTCGAGCGAGGCGCGTTGCCCGGCGGCAGGCCGAGGAGCGATTCCCAGCTCGACGACCAGTGCTCGTAGCTGCCGTCGGGCCGCACGACCACGTGCGCGAGCCCCGCCATCTCGTGCGCGTGCCGCAGGCCCGCCTCGCTCTCGCGCAGCGCCGCCTCGGCCTGGTGCTGTGCCGTGACGTCGAGCGCCAGGACGTAGAGCCCGCGCACGGCATTCGCCTCGTCCCGGTGCGGGATGAGCGACACGGCGACATGGCGCAGCGCGCCGTTGTGCAGCACGCGCTCGCCGGAATAGCTTACCGCCTCGCCGGCGAGGGCGCGCTCGACGCCCGGCTTCGCCCGTTCCCAGGCCTGGGGCGTGAGAACGTCGGCGAGCGACCGGCCTTCGATCGACGCGTCGGTGCCGGCGTAGAAGCGCCGGTAGCGGAGGTTCGCGTACCGGAAGCGGCCACCCGCGTCCGCGTAGGCGATCATGGCCGGCACGTTGTCCACCAGCAGGGCGAGCCGCGCTTGCGCATCGCGCTGCGCCGCCCGCGTGGCGGCCTCGCGCAGCTCGCGCAGCAGCGCCGGCGCGAGGCGCGCGAGGTCGTCCTTCATGACGCAGTCGTTCGCGCCCGCCTTCATCGCCGCGACCACGAGCTCCTCGCCGATCGTGCCGCTCACGAGGACGAACGGGACGTCGGCCGCGAGCTGGCGCGTGATGGCGAGCGCCTCCATCCCGGTGAAGCCCGGCATGCGGTAGTCGGAAATCACCGCGTCCCAGCCGCCGCGGCCAAGCGCAGCGCGAAGGGCAGC
>JBLNDP010000163.1:0-29319 GCA_050261755.1 Clostridia bacterium | reverse complement strand
CACCTTTAAGGACTTCACCGACATCTCGCCGCTCGCCATCCAGCCCAACGTCCTCACGGTGCGCCCGGACGGCCCGTACAAGACGGTAGCCGACCTCGTGAAGGCGGCGAAGGCGAAGCCGTGCGCGCTGAACATCGGCAACGCCGGCATCGGCAGCGGCACGCACCTCACGACCGAGCGGTTTATCGCCGCGACCGGCATCAAGGTCGTGCAGATCCCGTTCAAGGGAACGCCGGAGGTCATCACGGCCATGTTCAGCGGCAACGTCGACGCCTACTGGGCGCCCATTTCGGCGGCGATGGGCAGCATCAAGAGCGACAAGCTGCGTCCCCTCGCGGTGAGCACCGCCAAGCGCAACCCGATCCTGCCGAACGTGCCGACGCCCGCCGAAGCCGGCATCAAGGGCACGGAATCGCCGCTCTGGTTCGGCCTGTGGGGACCGGCCAAGATGGATCCGGCGCTCGTCAAGAAGATCAACGCCGACGTGCGCAAGGCGCTGGCAGATACCCAAACCAAGGCGCGCCTCTTCACGACGGGCAACGAGGTGATGGAAATGTCGCCGGAGCAGTTCTCGAAGCTCGTCCGCGACGAGACCGAGGCCAACCGCAAGATCCTGGCCGCCGCCGGCGTCAAGCCGCAATAGGCGTTTTCTTCAGGGGAACTCCGGTCAGGCGCTGGAGTTCCTCGAAGCTCAGTCCTTCCACCGTTTCCACCACGTGGAGGCCGTCGGCCTTCACGTCGATCACCGCGAGATCGGTGTAGATCCGGTTCACGCAGCGCGCGCCGGTGAGCGGGTAGGTGCAGCGCTCGACAATCTTGCTCTCGCCGCTCTTCGTGAGGTGCTCCATCATCACGACGACCTGCTTCGCGCCCATGGCGAGGTCCATGGCGCCGCCGACTGCAGGGATCGCATCCGGGGCGCCGGTATGCCAGTTGGCGAGGTCGCCGGTCACGGAAACCTGGAAGGCGCCGAGCACCGCGAAGTCGAGGTGGCGGCCGCGGATCATCGCGAACGCGTCGGCGTGGTGGAAGAACGAGCCGCCGGCGAGCAGCGTCACCGGCTCCTTGCCGGCATTGACGAGGTCCGGGTCTTCCTCGCCCGCAGGCGGCTTGGGGCCCATGCCGAGGATGCCGTTCTCGCTCTGCAGGAAGATGTCGCGTCCCTTCGGCAGGAAGTCGGCGACGAGCGTGGGCAGGCCGATGCCGAGGTTCACGTAGGCGCCTTCCGGGATGTCGCGCGCGACGCGCGCCGCCATCTGCTTGCGATCCAGTTTCTTCATTACGCGGCCTTTCTCAGCGGCACGGCGATCTTGACCACGCGCTTCACGAAGATGCCCGGCGTCACGACCGCTTCGGGATCGAGCTTGCCGAGCTCGACCACCTCGCGCACCTGCACGACGGTGCACTTCGCGGCGCTCGCCATGATGGGATTGAAGTTGCGGGCCGACTTGCGATAGACCAGGTTGCCCCAGCGGTCCGCGCGGTCCGCCTTCACCAGGGCGAAATCGGCGTGGATGGGGTACTCGAGCACGTAGTCGCGCTCGCCGATGCGGCGCGTTTCCTTTCCCTCGGCCAGCTTCGTCCCGTACGCCGTCGGCGTGAAGAACGCGCCGACGCCCGCGCCCGCGGCGCGGATGCGCTCGGCGAGCGTGCCTTGCGGGACGAGCTCGAGCTCGAGCTCGCCTGCCTTGTACGCCGCGTCGAAGTGCCACGAGTCGACCTGGCGCGGGAACGAGCACAGGATCTTGCGCACGCGCTTCGCCTTGATCAGCGCGGCGAGGCCGGCATCGCCGTTGCCGGCGTTGTTGTTGACGATGGTGAGGTTCTTCGCGCCCTGCGCGATGAGCGCGTCGATGAGCTGCACGGGCTGCCCGGCGCCGCCGAAGCCGCCGATCATCACCGTCGCGCCGTCGCGCACGTCCGCAAGCGCCGCTTCCGCGCTTTCCATGGTCTTGTCGATCATCGGCGGATTTTCGCACCGGCTTTCGTGGCTTCTTCCGAAGGCAAAGGTCTTCAGAAGGCACTTTCACTTGAAAAAATAACCCCATGAATATTAAGGAGTTTAGATTGTAGAGAATCAGCGACAAGAAAAGCATCTAAGTGCTTGTCGCGCATAGGAAAAATAGCTTGACCCGGGCCTCGGTTTGCCGCTAGAGTGGGAAAAGGTAGAAAAAAGTGGTCAAAGAGGGATGGGAGCCACGTTCCACGGAGCCGCGGTCATCACGCTCGACGCGAAGGGGCGCATCGCCATCCCCACGCGCCACCGCGAGGCATTGCTCGACGCCGGCCGGGTGCTTGTCCTCACGGCGCATCCCGACGGCTGCGTGCTGATCTATCCCGCCGCGGCGTGGGAGCCGGTGCGCGCCAAGGTCGAAGCCTTCCCGAGCTTCCATCCGCAGGCGAGCTGGTGGAAGCGCCTGCTCCTCGGCTTCGAGGAGCACGTCGCGCCCGACGCGGCCGGGCGCATCCTGCTTCCCGGCGCGCTGCGCCAGCACGCGAAGCTCGAGCGCGAAGCGATGATGGTCGGGCAGGGCCACTATTTCGAGCTGTGGGACTCGGGCCTCTGGAGCGCGAAGCTCGGCGCCGCGCTGTCGGGCGCCGCTGCGCCCGCGCCGGGGTTCGAGGACTTCTCGCTGTGACGGGCGGCGATGCACATTCCCGTCCTTGCCGCCGAGACGATGCAGGCCTTGGCGGTGCGCCCCGAGGGCGCCTACCTCGACGCAACCTTCGGCCGCGGCGGGCACAGCCGGCTCATCCTCGAGCGGCTCGGGCCGAACGGGCGGCTGCTCGCCATCGATCGCGACCCGGAGGCGGAGGCGGCTGCGCAGGCCATCGCCGATCCGCGCTTCCGCTTTTTTCGCCTGCGCTTTTCCCTTCTCGGGCAAGCGCTCGACGCGGCAGGTCTTGCGAAAGTGGACGGCATCCTGCTCGACCTGGGCGTCTCCTCCCCGCAGCTGGACGACCCGCAGCGCGGCTTCTCCTTCCGCGCCGACGGCCCCCTGGACATGCGCATGGACCCGGCAACCGGACCGAGCGCCGCTGAATGGCTCGCCGGCGCCACACAAGAACAATTAACGGAGGTGATCCGGGACTATGGCGAAGAACGGTTTGCTAAACAGGTTGCAGCGGCGATTGTTGCTGCTCGGCGCGTCCAGCCGCTCCTCCGCACCCGTCAACTTGCCGATCTCGTGGGTCAGGCGGTCCGCACACGCGAGCCGGGGCAGGACCCGGCGACGCGCACCTTTCAAGCTCTACGGATTTACCTCAATCGGGAGCTTGAGGAAGTGTCGCTGACGCTGCCCGCGGCCGCCGCGCGCCTCGCCGAGGCCGGGCGGCTCGCCGTCATCAGCTTCCATTCGCTCGAGGACCGCATCGTCAAGCGGTTCTTCCAGGCTGCCGCAAAGCCCTCCGTGCCGCGCCGGCTGCCGCTGCGCGAGAGCGAGATGCCGCAGCCGGCGCTGAAGGTCCTCGGCCGGCCGGTCAAGGCCTCGGCCGGGGAAGTCGAGCGCAACCCACGGGCGCGCAGCGCCACGCTGCGAGCGGCGGAACGCACCGCCGCGCCCTTTGACCCCAACAACTTTCGAATCGAGCCCGACGCGCGGTGGCGAAACTGAACCTCCTCCTCCTCGCAGTTCTCGTCGCTTGCGCGCTCGGGCTCGTTACTTCGCAGCATCGCACCCGCCGGCTCTTCTCGGACCTCGAGCGGGAGCAGAACCACGCCCGCGAGCTCGACATCGAGTACGGGCGGCTGCAGCTCGAGGCGAGCACGTGGGGCCTGCACCAGCGCGTCGAGAAGATCGCCATCGGCTCGCTCGGCATGCGGCCCGCCGATGCGCGTCGCACGCGCATCGTGGTTCCCGGCAAGGCGCCGTGAAGAGGCCGGCGAACCGACCATGAGCGCGGCTTCCGCTTCGCAGGGCCTGGTCCGGCTGCCGGTCTGGAGAGCCCGCTTCGTGCTGGCGGCGCTCGTGGCGTCGTTCGGATTGCTCGCCGGGCGCTCCCTGTACCTGCAGGCGATGAAGACCGATTTCCTGCAGGAAAAGGGCGAGGCGCGCTATGCGCGCACGCTCGAGGTGCCGGCGACGCGCGGGCGCATCCTCGACCGCAACGGCGAGGCGCTCGCCGTGTCGACGCCGGTGAAGTCGATCTGGGCCATCCCGGCGGACGTGGAGCTCAAGAAGGACGGTCGCCGCCGGCTCGCGAGCCTGCTCGGCATCGAGCTCTCGGAGCTCGACCGCAAGCTCGGCGAAGCGAAGGATTTCGTGTACCTGAAGCGGCAGATCGCGCCGGAGACCGCGGAGGCGATCGAGCGGCTTGCCATTCCCGGAATCCACGAGCAGCAGGAGTACCGCCGTTATTACCCTGCCGGCGAAGTGACCGCTCACGTTGTGGGGTTCACGGGCATCGATGATTCGGGCCAGGAAGGGATCGAGCTCGCGCATCAGGACACGCTTGGCGGCCGCGCGGGGAGCCGCCGGGTGATCAAGGACCGGCAGGGCCACGTGGTGGAGGACGTCGAGTCGATTCGCGCGGCGTCCCCCGGCAGCGACCTGACGCTTTCCATCGACGGCAAGCTGCAGAGCCTGGCGTTCAGCGCGCTCAAGGCGGCGGTCGAGCACGAGCGGGCCAAGGCGGGCGCGCTCGTTGCAATCGACGTCCGCACGGGCGAGGTGCTCGCGCTCGTGAACGTGCCGTCGTTCAACCCGAACAACCGCACGCGCCTTTCCGGCAGCCAGATCCGCAACCGCGTGATGACCGACCAGTTCGAGCCCGGCTCCACGCTGAAGCCGTTCACGATCGCCGCGGCCCTGGAGACGAGGAAGGTCACTCCCTCCACGGCGATCGCGACGACCGGCGGCCGAATGACCATGGGGCGCTTCACCATCCGCGATTCGCACCCCGCCGCGATGCTCACGGTGGCGCAGGTGATCCAGAAGTCCTCGAACGTGGGCGCTGCGAAGATCGCGCTCGGGCTGCCGCGCGAGACGATGTGGGACCTTTTCCACCGGGTCGGGTTCGGCGATGCGCCGCAGCTCGGTTTCCCCGGCGCCTCGGGCGGCAAGCTGCGGCCGGCGAAGACCTGGCGGCCGATCGAGCAGGCCACCATGGCGTACGGCCACGGAATCTCCGTGAGCCTCCTGCAGCTCGCGCATGCCTATACCGTCTTTGCGACGGACGGGGAATTGGTGCCCCTCACGCTGGTCAAACGCAGCGGCGTGACCAACGGGGAGAAGATCCTGCATAGCGAGACGGCGCGCGCGGTGCGCGCCATGCTCGAGCTCGCCGTGCAGAACGGCGGCACCGGGCCGCGCGCGCGCATCATGGGCTGGCGCGTCGCCGGCAAGACCGGCACCGCGCACAAGCAGGAGAACGGCGGCTACTCGGCCACCCGGTACATCTCCTCCTTCGTCGGCCTCGCGCCCGCCTCCGCGCCGCGCCTCGTGGTCGCGGTGATGATGGACGAGCCGAATGCCGGCCGCTACTACGGCGGCGAAGTGGCGGCGCCGGTCTTCGCGCAAGTCATGCAGGGCGCGCTGCGCCTCCTCGGCGTGCCGTACGACGCGCCGCTCGAGCCGCTCGAGCTGCCGGGCGAGGAAGACCTGAAGGAGAGCACTTGAATGACGTGCTTGCGGCCCTCGCGGGGCAGGGCGCCGTGATCGAGCGGCTCTGCTCCGACAGCCGCCGCGCCGGTCCGGGCGCTGCTTTCTTCGCATATCCGGGGGAAGCCGCGGACGGTCGGGCCTACATCTCCGACGCGCTCGCGCGTGGCGCCGCCGCGGTGGTCTGGGAGCAAGAAAATTTCCGCTGGCAGCCGGAATGGCGCGCGCCGAACGCCCCCGTGCGCAACCTCAAGCAGCAGGCCGGGCCGCTCGCGGCCGCCTTCTACGGCCATCCCTCCGAATCGCTGTGGGTCTGCGGCGTGACCGGAACGAACGGCAAGACGTCTTGCAGCCACTGGATCGCCGCGGCGCTCGCGAAGGACGGCGTTCGCGGTGCGGTGATCGGCACTCTTGGCTCCGGTACCCCCGGCGCTCTCCAATCCGCAGGGAACACCACTCCGGACGCCCTGGACCTGCAGGCGTTGCTGAAGCGCTTCGTCGAGGACAAGCAGGAAGTGGTGGCAATGGAGGTTTCCTCGCACGGGCTCGTGCAGGGCAGGGTCAACGGCATCGCCTTCGACTGCGCCCTCTTCACGAATCTCACGCAGGATCACCTCGACTACCACGGCTCGATGGAAGCGTATGGCGAGGCGAAGGCGCAGCTCTTCGACGCGCCCGGCCTGGCCACCGCCGTGATCAACCTGGACGACGCTTTCGGACGAGCGCTCGCGCAGCGCCTCGCGGGCCGGCTGCGAGTCATCGGCTACGGCCTCGGCGACAAAGCGCCGGCCAGGACCGACGACTACCTCGCTGCGAGTCTCCTCGCCGGCATCGACACCGGGCAGGTGGGGAGCTTCAACACGCACAACGTCCTCGGCGTAACCGGTTGTCTCCTGGCGTACGGAATGACAATCGAGGAGATCCGCGGCGTGCTCCGGCACCTTCCGTCCGTTCCCGGCCGCATGCAGAAGATCGGCGAGCGCCCGCTCGTGGTCGTCGATTACGCGCACACGCCGGATGCGCTCGAGAAGGTGCTCGCCGAGCTGCGTCCCGCGGCGCAAGAACGCGGCGGGAAGCTGGCGGTGGTCTTCGGCGCGGGCGGCGACCGCGACCCGGCGAAGCGCACGCTGATGGGCGAGGCGGCGGCGCGGCTCGCCGACCGTGTCATCCTGACTTCCGACAACCCTCGCAGCGAAGATCCGCTGCAGATCATCGCGCAGGTGAAGAAAGGCGCCGCCCGGGGCGAGACGGAAGCCGATCGCGCGCGCGCCATCGAGCGGGCCATCCTCGAAGCGGCTGCAGAGGACGTGGTGCTCATCGCCGGCAAGGGCCACGAGGACTACCAGGAGATCGCGGGCCGCCGCCTGCCCTTCTCCGACGCTGCCCAGGCGCGCGCGGCCCTCGCGCGGAGGGGCGCCGCATGATGTGGCTCGGCGAGCTCGCCGGCGTGCTCGGCGCCCGCACGAGCGGCGGCGAGGTGCATTTCAGCGGCGTGTCCAGCGATACGCGCGCGATCGCGCCGGGCGATCTCTTCGTCGCGCTGCGCGGCGAGCGCTTCGACGGCCACGCCTTCCTCTCCCAGGCGAAGCAGGCGGGTGCCGCGGCGGCGCTGGTCGACGCGGGCTACCGCGGCGAGTATCCGCTGCCGGTCGCCGTCGTGCCCGACACCAAGGGCGCGCTCGGCGAGCTCGCGCGCCACTGGCGGGCCCGGTTCCAGCCCGCGCTGGTCGCCGTGGCCGGCTCGAACGGCAAGACCACCGTCAAGGAGATGCTGGCGTCGATCCTGCGCGCGCACGCGGGCGAAGAAGGCGTCCTGTCGACGAAAGGAAACCTCAACAACGACATCGGCGTGCCGTTGACGCTGCTGAGGCTGAGGAAGGAGCACCGGTGCTGCGCGATCGAGCTCGGCATGAACCACAAGGGCGAGATCGCGCTCCTCGCCGGCATCGCGCAACCGACGGCGGCGCTCGTGAACAACGCGCAGCGCGAGCACCTGGAATTCATGAACTCGGTCGAGGAAGTGGCGGCCGAGAACGCGACCGTTTATCGAGCCCTGCCGGCCGACGGCGTGGCGATCGTCAACGCCGACGACGCGCAGGCCTCCGTCTTCCGCGCCGCGGCCGCGGGCCGGCGCATCGTCGATTTCGGGCTCGACAAGGCTGCGGCGGTCTCGGGACGCTACACGCTCAAGGGGCTCTCCAGCGACATCGTCATCCGTACGCCCGGCGGCGAAGCGGCCGCGACGCTCGCGATCCCCGGCCTGCACAACGTGCGCAACGCGCTTGCGGCTGCGGCGAGCGCATTTTCCATTCACGTCCCCCCCGAGAAGATCGGAGAAGGCCTGACGGCCTTCCGCCCATACACCGGGCGGCTGCAGGTGAAGCAGTCGCCGAATGGCGCCACCGTCATCGACGATACCTACAACGCGAATCCGGACTCGGTGCGGGCCGCGATCGACGTCCTCGCGTCGTGCCCGGGGCCGACGGCGCTCGTCCTCGGCGACATGGGCGAGGTCGGCGCGCAGGGCGCGGCGTTCCACCGCGAGGTCGGTTCCTATGCCTCTTCCAGGAAGATCAGCAAGCTGTACGCGCTGGGGGAGGCGACGCGCGACGCGGTAGAGGCCTTCGGCACCGGGGCGAGACACTTCGACTCCGTGGAAGCGCTCGTCGCGCAGCTCGAGGGCCGCAGCATCCTGGTCAAGGGATCGCGCTTCATGAGGATGGAGCGCGTCGTCGCGGCACTGACCGGCAGTACCGCCCAAGGGGGACACTGATGCTGCTCGAGCTCGCGCAATGGCTGGCCAAGGACGTGCGGCTCTTCAACGTCTTCAACTACATCACCCTGCGCGCGGTGCTCGCCTGCCTCACCGCGCTCGCGGTCTCGCTCATCCTCGGGCCGTACGTGATCCGCAAGCTCACGGCCTACAAGATCGGCCAGGCCGTGCGCGACGACGGCCCGCGCTCGCACCTCACGAAGGCCGGCACGCCGACCATGGGCGGCGCGCTCATCCTCGTCTCCATCGTGCTGACGACGCTCCTCTGGGGCGACCTGACGAACAAGTTCGTCTGGACGGTCCTCGCCGTGACGCTCGGCTTCGGCGTGGTGGGCTGGGTCGACGACTATCGCAAGGTCGTGCATCGGAACCCGAAGGGCCTCTCGCCGAAAGAGAAGCTCTTCTGGCAGTCGCTCATCGGCCTCGTCGCCGCGTGCTACCTCGGCTACGTCGCGCAGACGACCCCGGCGCTCAACCAGCTCATCGTGCCGTTCTTCAAGTTCATCGCCTATCCGCTCGGCACGGTGGGCTTCATCGCCCTCACGTTCTTCGTCATCGTCGGCACCTCGAACGCGGTGAACCTGACCGACGGCCTCGACGGGCTGGCGATCATGCCGACCGTGATGGTCGGCAGCGCGCTGGGCATCTTTGCCTATGTCGCGGGCCACGCCGGCTTCTCGAAATACCTTGCGCTGCCGTACATCCCGGGCGCGGGCGAGCTGGCGGTCATCTGCGGCGCGCTGGCGGGCGCCGGGCTCGGCTTCCTGTGGTTCAACGCCTATCCGGCGGAGGTCTTCATGGGCGACGTGGGCGCGCTGGCGCTCGGCGCTGCCCTCGGCACGATCGCCGTCATCACGCGCCAGGAGATCGTGCTCTTCATCATGGGCGGCGTGTTCGTCGCCGAGACGCTCTCCGTGATGATCCAGGTGCTGTACTTCAAGTATTCCGGGGGCAAGCGGATCTTCCGCATGGCGCCGCTGCACCACCACTACGAGCTCGAGGGCTGGAAGGAAAGCCAGGTCGTGGTGCGCTTCTGGATCATCACCATGATGCTGGTGCTCTTCGGCCTCTCGACGCTCAAGCTCAGATGATGCGCGAGCCCGCTTTTTCCCTCTTGCCGGCGCCCAGCGCCTTCTCCCTGAAAGGCAAGAGCGTGCTCGTCCTCGGCCTGGGCGACAGCGGCCTGTCGGCGGCGCGCTGGATCGAGCACGAGGGCGGCCGCGTGCGCGCCGCGGACACGCGCGCCTCTCCTCCCAGAGGAAAGGATTTTTCCGGTGAAGTGCACACGGGCCCGTTCCAGCAATCGCTGATCGATGGCATGGACCTGGTCTGCATCAGTCCGGGAATTTCCCTCGAGGAAGACGTCATCGGCAAAGCCCTCGAGCGCGGCGTTCCCGTCGTCGGCGACGTCGAGCTCTTCGCCTGGCACGTGCGCGCGAAGACTGCCTCGAAGGTCGTCGCGGTGACCGGCACGAACGGCAAGACGACCGTCACGGCGCTCACCGGCCACCTGCTGCGCGGGGCGGGCGCCGACTGCGAGGTCGCCGGCAACATCGGGCCGGCGGCGCTGGATGCCCTGCTGCAAAGAAAGCAGAAGAACCGGATGCCGGCAGTGTGGGTCTTGGAGCTTTCCAGCTACCAGCTCGAGACCACGTGGTCGCTCAAGCCGAACGCGGCGGCGATGCTCAATCTCACCGAGGACCATTTCGACCGCTACCGCGGCCTCGACGACTACGGCGCGGCCAAGGCGCGCATCTTCCTCGGCAGCGGCGAGCAGGTGCTGAACCGCGCCGATCCGCGCTCCCTCGCCATGCGCCGCGCGGGCCGGCGCGTCGTGACCTTCGGCCTGGACGCGCCGCCGACGCCGGACGATTTCGGCGTAGCGGATGGCTGGCTCGTCCAGGGCGAGCGCAAGATCCTTTCCCAGGGCGAGCTGCCGATCCGCGGCGGCCACAACGTCGCCAATGCGCTCGCCGCCGGCGCCTTGGCGAGCGCGGCCGGCGTCGCGCTGCACGAGATCGGGCCGGCGCTGCGCACGTTCAAGGGCCTGCCGCACCGCCTAGAGCTCGTGGCCGCCCGCGCCGGCGTCGAGTGGTACGACGACTCCAAGGGAACGAACGTCGGCGCCACCATCGCCGCGCTCGAGGGTCTCGGCAAGAAGGCCGTGCTCATCCTCGGCGGCGAGGGCAAGGGCCAGGATTTCTCGCCTTTGCGTCCTCCCGTGAAGTCACATGCGCGCGCGGTCTTGCTAATAGGCCGCGACGCGCCCCGGATCGAAAAGGTCGTGGGGGGCGAACGATGCGCAACGCTGGAGGAAGCGGTGAGGCGGGCGGCCGAGATTGCGCAGCCCGGCGACGCGGTGCTGCTGTCGCCCGCCTGCGCCAGCTTCGACATGTTCCGCGACTACAAGCACCGCGGCGACGCGTTCGCAGCGGCGGTGAAGGGACTTCCCGTTGTCTAAGACCTACGTCTTCGCGCGCAACGCCCCGGAGACGGAGTACGACCGCTCGCTCACGTGGTGCGCGCTCCTGCTCGCGGCCGCGGGACTCGTCATGGTGTACTCCTCGTCGATCTCGACCGCCGAGGCGAGCCGCTTCACGGGCCACAACCCCGCGTGGTACCTCGTCCGGCACGCGGTGTTCCTCGCGCTCGCCCTCGCCGCCGCGATCGGCGTCTTCATGGTGCCCTCGCGCGCCTGGCAGATCGCCGCGCCGTGGCTCTTTTTCACCGGCGTGCTCCTGCTTGTGGTCGTGCTGGTGCCGGGGCTCGGCCGCGACGTGAACGGCGCACGGCGCTGGCTCAACCTGCCGGTGGTGAGCGTGCAGCCCTCGGAGCTCGTCAAGATCGCCGCCGCGCTCTACGCCGCCGACTACACCGCGCGCAAGCACGCCGTCATGAAGAGCTTCCGGCGCGGCTTGCTGCCGATGCTCGCCGTCATGCTGCTCGTGTCGTGGCTCCTTCTCCGCGAGCCGGATTTCGGCGCGTTCGTCGTGATCGCGGTCACGACCTTCGGCATCCTCTTTCTCGGCGGCATGAACGGCCGGCATTTCGCAGCGCTGGTCGGCATGCTGGCGGTCGGCTTCGCCGTGCTGGTGGTGTCGTCGCCCTACCGCATGCAGCGCATCTTCGGCTTCATGGATCCGTGGTCCGACCCCTTCGGCAAGGGCTACCAGCTTTCGCACGCGCTCATCGCCTTCGGCCGGGGCGAGTGGCTCGGCGTCGGGCTCGGCGCGAGCGTGGAGAAGCTCAGCTACCTCCCCGAGGCTCATACCGACTTCCTCCTCGCCGTCCTCGCCGAAGAGCTCGGCTTTGCCGGCGTGCTGGTGGTGATCGGCCTCTTCGTCTGGATGGTGATGCGCGCCTTCGCGATCGGCCGGCAGGCGACGCTGCGCGAGCGCCACTTCGCGTCCCTCGCGGCGCAGGGCATCGGCATCTGGATCGGCTTCCAGGCGCTCATCAACATGGGCGTCAACATGGGCCTGCTGCCGACCAAGGGGCTCACGCTGCCGCTCATGAGCTACGGCGGCTCCGGCCTCGTGGTGAACTTCGTCGCCCTGGCGATCCTGCTGCGCATCGACTGGGAGAACCGCCAGCTGGCCCGGGGGATGCATGCCTAGGACCCTCCTCGTCATGGCGGGCGGCACCGGCGGGCACATCTTCCCGGGGCTCGCCGTCGCCGCGGAAATGCGCGCCGCGGGCTGGAAGGTCGTATGGATGGGCAACCGCGGCGGCATGGAGGAGCGCCTCGTGCCGAAGCACGGCTACGAGGGCGCATGGATTCGCGCCCGTGCGGCGCGCGGCAAGGGCCTCGTGCAGAAGCTCCTCCTGCCCGCGAACCTGCTTTTCTCGTTCTGGGAAAGCGCGCGGGAGCTGCGCCGCGTGCGCCCTGACGCCGTGCTCGGTCTCGGCGGCTACGTGGCTTTTCCCGGCGGCATGATGGCTTCGCTCCTGAACAAGCCGCTCGCGCTGCACGAGCAGAACGCGATCGCCGGCCTCGCCAACCGCGTCCTCGCCTCGGTCGCCGACAAGGTCATGGTTGCCTTCCCCGACGCCATCAAGGGCGGGGAATGGACCGGCAATCCGGTGCGCGCCGAGATCGCGTCCCTCGATGCGCCCGAAAGGCGGTTCGACGGCCGCAGCGGCCCCCTGCGCCTGCTGGTCGTCGGCGGCAGCCTGGGCGCGCAGGCGCTCAACGAGGCCGTGCCGCAAGCGCTCGCGCTGCTGAAGGAAAACGTGCTCGTCGTGCACCAGGCGGGCGAAAAGCACCTCGAGGCGCTGAAGGCCAGCTATGCGAAGGCCGGCGTGCAAGGCGACCTCCTCGCATTCATCGACGACATGGGCCGCCGCTACGCCGAGGCCGATCTCGTCATCTGCCGCGCCGGCGCCGTCACGATCGCCGAGCTTTCCGCCGGCGGCGTCGCGAGCATCCTCGTGCCGTTCCCGTTCGCGGTGGACGATCACCAGACCGCCAACGCCCGGTTCCTCTCCGAGCGCGGCGCTGCCGTCCTGCTTCCCCAGGAAAAGATGAACGCCGAAAGCCTGGCCGGCCTGATCCGCTCGCTGGACCGCGCGAAGCTCCTGGAGATGGCGAAGAAGGCGCGCGCGCTCGGCAAGCCGGACGCCGCCCAGGTGGTCGCGCGGCGCTGCATCGAGCTAGCCGACTCGCGCGCACGGAGGGCCGCATGAAGCACAAGGTGCGGCGCATCCACTTCATCGGCATCGGCGGCTCCGGCATGAGCGGCATCGCCGAGGTGCTGCTCAACCTCGGCTACCAGGTGAGCGGCTCGGATCTCGCCGAGAACGCGGCGACGCGCCGCCTGGCCGCCTTGGGCGCCAAGGTGAAGCTGCGCCACGAGGCGAGCCACGTGGAGGGCGCGGATGCGGTGGTGGTGTCCACGGCGGTGAGCGCCGACAACCCGGAGGTCATGGCCGCGCGCGAGAAGCGCATCCCGGTGGTGCCGCGGGCGCTGATGCTCGCCGAGCTGATGCGGCTCAAGCAGGGCATCGCCATCGCCGGCACGCACGGCAAGACGACCACCACGAGCCTGGTGGCGAGCGTGCTCGCCGAGGGAGGGCTCGACCCGACGTTCGTCATCGGCGGCCGCCTCACCGCCGTCGGCTCGAACGCGCGCCTGGGCGCCGGCGACTTCATCGTCGCCGAGGCGGACGAGTCGGACGCCTCGTTCCTCCACCTGCAGCCCGTGATGGCCGTGGTCACGAACATCGACGAAGACCACATGGACACCTACCAGCACGACTTCGTGCGGCTCAAGCAGGCGTTCGTGCAATTCCTCCAGAACCTGCCTTTCTACGGCTCGGCGATCCTGTGCGCCGACGACGCGCACGTGCGCGAGATCCTGCCGATGGTCTCGAAGCCGGTGCTGACGTACGGGACGGCGGCCGACGCCATGATCCGCGCCGAGCACGTGCGCGCCGACGGAACGCGCATGCGCTTCCGCGCCCTGCGCGAGAAGGCCGCGCCGCTCGACGTCGTGCTCAACCTCTCCGGGCGGCACAACGTGCTCAACTCCCTCGCCGCGATCGCCGTCGCCGGGGAGCTCGGCGTCGCCGACGCGGCGGTCCTGCGCGCGCTCGCCGAATTCCGCGGCGTCGGCCGCCGCTTCCAGCGCTACGACGACGTGAAGATCCCGGGCGGGGGAACGTTCACGCTGATCGACGACTACGGCCATCACCCCGTCGAGATGGCCGCGACGCTCGAGGCGGCGCGCGGCGCGTTCCCCGGACGGCGCCTGGTCCTCGCCTTCCAGCCCCACCGCTACACGCGCACGCGCGACCTGTTCGAGGACTTCGTCAAGGTGCTGTCGACCGCCGATGCGCTGCTGCTCGCCGAGGTCTACGCGGCGGGAGAGCCGCCGATCGTGGCGGCCGACTCGCGCACGCTGGCGCGCGCCCTGCGCGTGTTCGGGAAGGTGGAGCCCGTGTTCGTCGAGGACATCGCCGCCATGCCGGAGGCGATCCAGCGGGCGGCGCAGGACGGCGACGTGGTCGTGACGATGGGAGCGGGCTCGATCGGCAACGTGCCGGGCCAGCTGACCACATGAACATGGCCGACGCCCTTCACCTGAACGCGCTTCGCGGCGAGCTTCGCCGGGAAGAGCCCATGGCGCGCCACGTCAGCTGGCGCGCCGGCGGCAAGGCCGATCGCTTCTATGTGCCGGCGGATCTCTCCGATCTGTCCTCGTACTTGAAAGGTCTTTCGGCCGATGAGCCGGTCCTGTTCCTGGGCCTGGGATCGAACCTCCTGGTGAGGGATGGCGGCTTCCGCGGCACCGTCGTCTCGCTGCACTCGGCGAAGCTCCATCCGGAAATGAAGGAAGGGCGCGTGTACGCGGAAGCGGGCGTGGCGGCGCCCAAGGTGGCGCGCTTCGCGGCGACGCACGGCCTCGCCGGCGCCGAATTCCTCGCCGGGATTCCGGGAACCGTCGGCGGTGCGCTCGCCATGAACGCGGGCTGCTACGGCGGCGAGACCTGGGACATCGTCGGAAAGGTCCTGGTCGTTTCCAGGACGGGTGTTCTTTCCGAAAAGTCGCGAAGCGACTACGACATCGGCTATCGACATGTGGCGTCGAATCGGGAGGAGTGGTTCGTCGCCGCGTATTTCAAACTCGCGCAGGGCGACGGCGAGGCCTCGCGCGCACGGATCAAGGAGTTCCTCGCGAAGCGTATCGCCACGCAGCCCCTGCAGCTCCCCAACGCCGGCAGCGTCTTCCGCAACCCGCCCGGGGACCACGCCGCGAGGCTCATCGAATCGTGCGGCCTCAAGGGCTTGAGCCGCGGCGGCGCGCGCGTGTCCGAGAAGCACGCCAACTTCATCGTCAACCCGGAGGGCCGGGGCAGCGCGGCGGATATCGAATTCTTGATCGAATCCGTCCGGGAAAAAGTGAAGGCAAAGACCGGCATCCAGCTGATCCCCGAAGTCCGAATCGTCGGGGAGGCCGCATGAAGGGAGGCACGAATTTCGGCAAAGTGGCCGTTCTGCTGGGCGGCAAGAGCGCGGAGCGCGAGGTCTCGCTGAAGAGCGGCGGCATGGTGCTCGCGGCGCTGAGGAAAAAGGGCGTCGACGCGCATCCCTTCGACCCCGCCGAGAAGTCGATCGAGCTGCTGCAGAAGGAGAAATTCGACCGCGCCTTTATTGCGCTGCACGGCCGATTCGGCGAGGACGGCACGCTGCAAGGCGTTCTGGAGTGGATGGGCATCCCGTACACGGGGAGCGGCGTGCTGGCGTCGGCGCTGGCGATGGACAAGCTGCGCACCAAGCGCATCTGGCACGCGGAGAAGCTGCCGACCGCGCCCTGGGAGGTCCTCACCCGCGAGACGAATTTCCGCATCACCGCCCGCCGGCTCGGCATGCCCCTTTTCGTCAAGCCGGCGAGCGAGGGGTCCTCGGTGGGAATGTCGAAGGTGAAGCGCGCGGGAGACCTCGAGGAGGCGTTCGCGCTGGCCGTGAACTACGACCCGGTCGTGATCGCCGAAAAGTTCATCGACGGCGCCGAGCTGACCGCCGGGATTCTCGGCGAGCGGGTCCTGCCGATCATACGCATCGAGACGCCGCGCGAGTTCTACGACTACGAGGCGAAGTACCTGGCGAACGACACGCGCTACCTCATCCCGTGCGGGCTCGCCAAGAAGAAGGAAGAGGAGCTTCAGGCGCTTTGCCTCGAGGCGTTCCGTGCCCTCGGATGCCGGGGGTGGGGGCGCGTCGACCTCATGCTGGACAAGCGCGGGCGGCCCTACCTGCTGGAAGTGAACACGGCGCCAGGCATGACCGACCACTCGCTCGTGCCCATGGCCGCGAAGGCCATCGGCCTTTCGTACGAAGACCTCTGCGTGAAGATCCTGGAGTCAGCCGAGCTTTCCGGCTCCAATGGGGCGGCGCGTGTGGGATAACCCTCGCCTGCTCAACATGCTGGCCGGCGCGCTGGTGGGCGTCGCCGGGCTCGTGTTCGCCATCGCGGGCAGCGTCGTAGTGCTGCGCTCCGAGCTCTTTCCCGTGCGCGAGCTCGTCGTCGTCTCTCCCCTCAAGCACACGTCGCGCGAGGAGATCCAGGCGGCCGTGAAGATCGGGGGCAACTTCTTCGCCGTCTCGCCCGAAGAGGTGCGCGCGAGCCTCGAGCGGCTGCCTTGGGTGCGCAGCGCCTCGGTGCGCCGCATGTGGCCCGACCGCATGGAAGTGGAGATCGAGGAGCACGTCGCGCTCGCGCGCTGGGGCGACGACGCGCTTCTCAATACCTACGGCGAGCGCTTTTTCGCGCAGACCGACCAGGCGCTGCCGCTCTTCGTCGCTCCCCCGGGAACCGAGGCCGAGGTGGCGCGCCGCTACGCGAGCTTCGCGCGCATCGTCGCGCCCCTGGGCGCGCCGCCTGAGCGCGTGGTCCTCACGCCGCGGCTCGCCTGGCAGCTTCGCCTGGCCAACGGACTCAACGTGATGCTCGGGCGCGACGCCGACGCCGCCGAGGCGCGCCTGCGCCGCTTCGTCGAGGTCTACGACCTCACGCTCAAGACCATCGACCGCAGGCACGAGTACGTCGACCTGCGCTACCCCAACGGCTTCGCTCTTCGTATCCCGGACCTCAAAACCTAATGGCGAGAGAAGACAAGAACCTGATCGTGGCGCTGGACATCGGCACGTCGAAGGTCGCCTGCCTCGTCGCGGAGCTGCGGCCCGACGGCAGCCTCGAGATCCTCGGCATGGGCGGGCACGAGTCCAAGGGGCTGAAGAAAGGGGTGGTGGTTAACATCGAGGCCACCGTCGCCGCCATCCAGCGCGCCCTCGAAGAGGCGGAGCTGATGGCCGACTGCAAGATCGCCTCGGCCTTCGTCGGCATCGCCGGCAGCCACATCAAGAGCTTCAACTCCACCGGCATGGTGGCGATCAAGGACCGCGAAGTCACCGCGCTCGACGTGGACCGCGCCATCGACACCGCCCGCGCCGTGAACATCCCGACCGACCAGCAGATCCTGCACGTCCTGCGCCAGGAATTCATCATCGACGGCCAGGAGGACGTGCGCGAGCCGATCGGCATGTCGGGCGTGCGCCTCGAGGTGAAGGTGCACATCGTCACGGGCGCGGTGTCGGCCGCGCAGAACATCGTCAAGTGCGTGCGCCGCTGCGGCCTGGAGGTGAACGATCTCATCCTGCAGCCGCTCGCCTCCTCGCGCGCCGTGCTCTCCGAGGACGAGAAGGACCTCGGCGTGTGCCTGCTCGACATCGGCGGCGGCACGACCGACATCGCGATCTTCACGCACGGCGCGATCCGGCATACCGCCGTGATTCCCATCGCGGGCGACCAGATCACGAACGACATCGCCATGGCGCTGCGCACGCCGACGCTCGACGCCGAGACCATCAAGACCCGCTACGGCGTCGCGCTGCGCCAGCTCGCCGATCCGAACGACATGATCGAGGTGCCCGGCATCGGCGACCGCGGGGCGCGGTCGCTCTCGCGGCAGACCCTCGCCGAGGTGATCGAGCCGCGCGTCGAGGAGCTCTACACGCTCGTGCAGCAGGTCTTGCGCGAGTCGGGCTTCGAGGAGCTCCTGTCGAGCGGCGTGGTGCTCACCGGCGGCTCCTCGGCGATGCACGGCATGGTCGAGCTCGGCGAGGAGATCTTCCACATGCCGGTCAGGATCGGCGTGCCCAAGTACCAGGGCGGGCTCGCCGACGTGGTGCGCAATCCCCGGTTCGCGACCGCGATGGGGCTGCTGCACGAAGGGGTTTCGCAGGTTCAGCACGGGCAGCTCTCGCGCCAGAGCGGCTCGGTGAAGGCGGTGTTCGGGCGCATGAGGGAGTGGTTTCAACGCAACTTCTAAATGGAAGAAGCGCAACTACAGGGCTAACCAAGGCAAGGAGAAAACAACTATGTTCGAAATCGTCGATACGCAGGTGGCAGGGCCGATCATCAAGGTGATCGGGGTGGGCGGCGCGGGAGGAAACGCCGTCAACCACATGATCGAGCAGGGCGTGCAGGGCGTGGAGTTCATCGCCGTCAACACCGACGCGCAGGTGCTCTCGCGCAACAAGTCCGGCAACCAGATCCAGCTCGGCTCGAGCGGGCTGGGCGCGGGCGCCAAGCCCGAGGAGGCGAGGGCCGTCGCGGTCGCCGACCGGGACCGGCTGGAGGAAGCCGTGGCCGGCGCGCACATGGTGTTCATCACCGCGGGAATGGGCGGAGGCACCGGCACGGGCGCTGCGCCGGTGATCGCCGAGGTCGCGCGCGGCCTGGGGATCCTGACCGTCGCCGTGGTGACCAAGCCGTTCACCTTCGAGGGCTCCAAGCGGATGAAGATCGCCGAGCAGGGCCTCGAGGAGCTTGCGCCGCACACCGACTCGCTGATCGTCATCCTGAACGACAAGCTCGAGGAGGTGCTGGGCGAGGACGTCACCCAGGAGGACGCCTTCAAGGCCGCGGACGACGTGCTGAACAACGCCGTCGCCGGCATCGCCGAGATCATCAACAACCCGGGCCTGGTCAACGTCGACTTCCAGGACGTGCGCACGGTGATGTCGGAGCAGGGCATGGCCATGATGGGCTCGGCCGAGGCGAGCGGCATCGACCGCGCCCGCATCGCCGCCGAGCAGGCGATCGCCTGCCCGCTGCTCGAGGGCGTGAACCTCGCCGGCGCGCGCGGCGTGCTCGTGAACATCACGGCCTCCAAGGCGAGCCTCAAGTTGCGCGAGACCAAGGAAGTGATGAACATCGTGCGCAGCTTCGCCGCCGAGGACGCCACCATCATCTACGGCGGCGTGTACGACGACAACCTGGCCGACAACCTGCGCGTCACGGTCGTCGCCACGGGCCTCGGCATGGCCTCGAGCGCGCGGCAGCAGAAGCCGCAGCTCGTCGTCTCGCAGAAGACCGGCACGCACGATGCGACGGCCTATTCGGGCAACGGGCAGGTGGACTACAACCAGCTCGACGCGCCGGCGGTCATCCGCCGCAACCGCGCCTCGCAGGTCGAGGCGCTGCAGCAGAGCGGGGTGGACAAGTACGACATCCCCGCGTTCCTGAGAAAGCAGGCCGACTAGCCCCGGCCTGCCGCTAGACCGCCGCCCCCACCTTGCCGGGGGCGGCGCCTCATTTTCATGGGCGGGCGGGTACGATCCGCCTATGGCACAGTTGAAGATTCCCGCCGTGTACATGCGCGGCGGCACGAGTAAAGGCCTCTTCTTCCACGCGAAGGACCTGCCGCCCGCCGGCCCGGCGCGCGATGCGCTCCTGCTGCGCGCGATCGGCAGCCCTGACCCGTACGGCAAGCAGATCGACGGCATGGGCGGCGCGACCTCGAGCACGAGCAAGGTCGTCATCCTTTCCAGATCTTCGCGGCCCGACTGCGACGTGGACTATCTCTTCGGGCAAGTGGCCATCGACCGCCCGCTCGTCGACTATTCCGGCAATTGCGGCAACCTCACTTCGGCCGTCGGGCCCTTCGCCCTGAGCGAGGGGCTCATCCGGGGGCCGGCGAATGGCCTTGCCACCGTTCGCATCTGGCAGGCGAACCTCGGCAAGCGGATCGTCGCGCATGTGCCGGTGCGCGACGGCGCGGTCGTGGAGGAGGGCGACTTCGAGCTCGACGGCGTCGCGTTCCCCGCCGCGGAGGTGCGCATCGAGTTCCTCGATCCCGGCGCCTCCGACGAGGATGGCGGGGGCGGGAAGATGTTTCCCACCGGCCGCCTGGTCGATTCCCTTGACTCCGCAAACGGGAAGGTCGAGGCGACCCTGATCAACGCGGGCAATCCCACCGTGTTTATCGATGCCGCGTCCCTCGGGCTGACCGCGACCGAGCGCCAGGAAGAGGTCAATTCGGCCGCGGCGCTCCTCGAGAAGCTCGAGGCGCTGCGTGCGCGCGGCGCCGTGGCGATGGGACTCGCGAAGAGCGTCGAAGAGGCCTCGCGCAGCGTCCTGCATACGCCGAAGATCGCCTTCGTCGCGCCGCCGCGCGCCTACACGGCATCCAGCGGCCGGCGAGTCGAAGCGGGCGACGTGGATCTCGTGGCGCGCATCATCTCCATGGGCAAGCTGCACCACGCCATGACGGGCACCGGCGCGGTCGCGATTGCCGTGGCTGCCGCCATTCCCGGAACGATCGTGCAGCGAAACCTCCGTCCGGGCACGCGCGCCGACAACGTTCGCTTCGGGCACACGGCCGGGACGCTGCGCGTCGGTGCCGAAGCGGCGAATGAAGGCGGCGAATGGGTGGTCAAAAAAGCGGTGATGAGCCGCAGCGCGCGCCGGCTCATGGAAGGTTGGATCCGGGTGCCCACCCCCGGCTAGCCCCTTCCTGCTAGAATCCGCATTCCGACAAGCACTTAGCTTCGCCTCCTCGATGTTGCGGCAGCGCACCCTCAAATCGCTCATCTCCGCCTCCGGCGTCGGCCTCCACACCGGGCGGAAGGTGAAGCTCGTGCTGCGCCCGGCGCCGGCCGATACCGGCATCGTCTTCCGCCGCGTCGACCTGCCGACCCCCGTCGACCTGCCCGCGCGGGCCGACCTTGTCGGCGAAGCGCGCCTTGCCTCGACGCTCGTGAAGGGCGACGTGAAGATCCATACCGTCGAGCACCTGATGTCGGCGCTCGCCGGCCTGGGCGTGGACAACGCGTTCATCGATCTCGACGCCGCCGAGGTGCCGATCATGGACGGCAGCGCCGCGCCGTTCGCGCTCCTCGTGCAGCAAGCCGGCGTGGAGGCGCAGGCGGCGCCGAAGAAATTCCTCCGGGTGAAAAAGGCGGTCGAGGTCAAGGAAGGCGACAAGTGGGCGCGCCTCGAGCCCTACGAGGGCTACAGGCTCTCCTTCTCGATCGACTTCAAGCACCCGGTGATCGAGCGCACGACCCAGTCCGTGACGCTCGACTTCGCCGAGACCTCGTACCTGAAGGAGATCGCGCGCGCGCGCACGTTCGGGTTCATGCACGACATCGAGGACCTGCGCGAAGGCGGCCTTGCCCTCGGCGGCGGCCTCGACAACGCAGTCGTGCTCGACGAGTACCGCGTGCTGAACGCCGAGGGCCTGCGCTTCGCCGACGAGTTCATCCGCCACAAGCTGCTCGATGCCGTGGGCGATCTCTACCTCCTCGGCCGCCCGCTTCTCGCCGCCTTCAGCGCCCACAAGTCCGGACACGCGCTCAACAACCGGCTGTTGCGGGCGCTGCTCGCAGAGGCAGGCGCGCTCGAGACGGTGACGTTCGAGCGCGCGGAGGACGCCCCCTCCGGCATCGCGGGCCTGGCTGGCGCCGCCGCCTAGGCGCGCGCGTGCTCCTCCTTCGCGTCGTCGTCGTACTGGTCGCGATCGCGCTCGGCGTGTGCGTGGCCGTCTGGGCCGTGACCGGGGAACGCCGCTGGCTTCGTTACGCCTGGACGCTTTTCAAGGTCGCCCTCGCCGTGGTGCTGGCGTTCCTTCTTCTTCTTTTCGGGGAGCGGCTCCTCGTCCTGTAGCGCCCTGCCGCGCGAGCAGCTCGCCCAGGGCCCGGCGCGCCGGAGAGTCGCCCAACGTGTCGTAGAGCGAGCGCAATGCGGCCAGCCCGGACGTGGAAAATTTGGCGTTTTTCTGCAGCGCAGCCAAGGGCTTAGGCTCGCGTGTCAGGGTTGGTTGCACCCTCACCAAAACTGAAGTAACGTGCCAGCGCCGCTCGCCTAGAAAGCGGCTCAGGGACGGAGCCAGCAGCTTGATCTTCGCCGCGACCGCAGGGTTGGCGGCGCCGAGCACGAGTTCCCCCTCCCTGAAGTTGCCAACACGGACCTGTCGGGCAAGGTCCGGCGGGAAAAACCCGTCAACAAGCCCGGCAAGCGCGCGAAGCTCGCGCGCCTTGGACAAGAGGGGTTGAAGTTCAGCGTCGGCCGAAAGAATCCGGTCGATTTTGGAAGGAAGTCGCCGCGGTTGCGACACGAGTGCGTACTCGGGAGGGAGTGGCGTGCAGATTATCCTGATCTCGGACCGGCTGGCGAGGGCGAGATCGGTCACGTTGACCGGCAGGCACCTGCTGGCCGCCGCATTGACGGCGTCGGCCCTGCTTTGCGCCGCCACGCTCGCGCTTTACTGGCTGTCGCTGCGCTACGCGACGGAGCTGCGCATCCCCGTCCTCCAGCAGCTTGCCGCGTCGGCGCAGGAAGCCGAGGCGGAGCGGGCGCGGGCCTTCGTGCAGCAGAACCTCAACGCGATGGCGGTCAAGGTCGGCGAGATGCAGGCGCAGCTCACCCGCCTCGATGCGCTGGGCGAGCGGCTCTCCTCGCTCGCCGGCATCCGCCCCCAGGAATTCCGCTTCTCCGAGCAGCCCGGCCTCGGCGGCGCCGCGCCGACGCTGATGCCGCCGCAGAACCTGTCGCTCGCGGAGTTCGCGGCGAAGCTTTCCTCGGTCTCGACCCACATCGAGAACCGCAACGACATTCTCGGCGTGCTCGAGGCGCAGCTCTTCGAGCAGGCCGTGAAGAAGCGGCTGCTGCCGACGATGATGCCGGTGGACGCGCCGTACCAGGCGTCCAGCTTCGGCCGGCGCATCGATCCCTTCACCGGGATGCTGGCGATGCACGAAGGCATCGACTTCCTCGCCGACATCGGCTCGCCCGTCGTCGCGGCCGCCGCCGGCGTGGTGCAGTTCGCCGGCTTCCACCCGCAATACGGCTTCATGGTCGACATCGACCACGGCAACGACCTGGTGAGCCGCTACGCGCACCTTTCGAAGCTCTTCGTCAAGGAAGGCGACGTGGTGATGCGCGGCCGCAAGATCGCCCTTTCCGGCAGCACCGGCCGCTCGACCGGGCCGCACCTGCACTTCGAGGTGCGCTTCCGCGGCGCGGCGCAAAACCCCGCCAAGTTCCTGCTGTCCAATACCGCGACGCCGGCCCAGCAGGTGGCCGGCCGCGGCAAGTAGCAGCCGGGCTTTCCGGCTAAAATCAACGGCTTTGCAGGTCCGGCGCGGCGGCCGTCCGCGGCGCCCCTTTATGGTCAACGTCCTCACCAAGATCTTCGGCAGCCGCAACGACCGGCTCCTCAAGCAGTACTCGCGGACCGTCGCGCAGATCAACGCGCTCGAGCCCGCCACGGCGAAGCTTTCCGACGCGCAGCTGAAGGACAAGACCGCCGAGTTCAGGAAGCGCTACGCGGCCGGGGAAACGCTCGACCAGCTCCTGCCGGAGGCGTTCGCCGTGGTGCGCGAGGCCGGCAAGCGCGCCTTGCGCATGCGCCACTTCGACGTGCAGCTGATCGGCGGGATGGTGCTCCACTACGGCAAGATCGCCGAGATGCGCACCGGCGAGGGCAAGACCCTCGTCGCCACGCTGCCCGCGTACCTGAACGCCCTGTCCGGCAAGGGCGTGCACATCGTCACCGTGAACGACTACCTCGCCACGCGCGACGCCGAGTGGATGGGAAAGATCTACAGCTTCCTCGGCCTCACGGTGGGGGTCAACATCCCGCAGATGGAGCCGGAGGACAAGCGCAAGGCCTACGCGGCCGACATCACCTACGGCACCAACAACGAGTTCGGCTTCGACTACCTGCGCGACAACATGGCCATGCGAGTCGAGGAGCGCTTCCAGCGCGGCCTGACGTACGCCATCGTCGACGAGGTGGACTCGATCCTGATCGATGAGGCGAGGACGCCGCTCATCATCTCCGGCCAGGCCGAGGACCGGACCGAGATCTACTACAAGATGAACGAGGTGGCGCCGCTCCTCACGCCGCAGAAGGAGGAAAAGAAGCCCGACCAGCCGGATCCCCCGGGCGACTTCTACGTCGACGAGAAGAACCACCAGATCACGCTCTCCGAGGCGGGACACGAGAAGGCGGAGCAGATCCTCGCGCGCGTCGGCCTGCTACCGCAGGGCGCGAGCCTCTACGAGCCGGCCTACATCAACCTCGTGCACCAGCTCTATGCGGCGCTCCGGGCGCACCACCTCTTCCACCGCGACCAGCACTACGTGGTGCAGGAGGGCGAGGTGATCATCGTCGACGAGTTCACCGGTCGACTGATGCAGGGGCGGCGCTGGTCGGACGGATTGCACCAGGCGGTGGAAGCGAAGGAGGGCGTGTCGATCCAGAACGAGAACCAGACGCTCGCCTCGATCACCTTCCAGAACTACTTCCGCATGTACGGCAAGCTCGCCGGCATGACCGGCACGGCCGACACCGAGGCCTACGAGTTCCAGGAGATCTACGGCCTCGAGGTGGTGGTGATTCCCACCCACAAGCCGATGATCCGCGACGACCGGCTCGACCAGGTCTACCGCACTGCCAAGGAGAAGTACCAGGCGGTGATCAACGACATCCGCGATTGCCAGAAGCGCGGCCAGCCGGTGCTCGTCGGCACGACCTCGATCGAGAACTCGGAGCTGATCTCCGGGCTCCTCGCGAAGGAGAAGCTCGCGCACCAGGTGCTGAACGCGAAGCAGCACGAGAAGGAGGCGCAGATCGTCGCGCAGGCGGGCCGGCCGCACATGATCACCATCGCGACCAACATGGCCGGCCGCGGCACGGACATCGTCCTCGGCGGCAACGTCGAGAAGCAATGCGACCTCGTCGAAGCCACCGACAACCTTTCCCCCGAGGAGAAGAAGCAGAGGGTCGAGAAGCTGCGCGGCGAATGGCAGGCCCTGCACGACCAGGTGGTCAAGGCGGGCGGCCTGCACATCATCGGCACGGAGCGCCACGAGTCGCGGCGCGTCGATAACCAGCTGCGCGGCCGCTCGGGACGCCAGGGCGACCCGGGCAGTTCCCGCTTCTACCTCTCCCTCGAGGATGCGCTGCTGCGCATCTTCGCCGGCGAGCGCATCAACCGCATCATGGTGATGCTGAAGATGCCCGAGGGCGAGGCGATCGAGCATCGCATGGTCACGCGCTCCATCGAGAGCGCGCAGCGCAAGGTCGAGGCGAGGAACTTCGACATCCGCAAGCAGCTCCTCGAGTACGACGACGTCGCCAACGACCAGAGGAAGACGATCTACGCGCTGCGCAACGAGCTGCTCGAGTCGCAGGACGTCTCGCCCCGGCTCTCGGAACTGCGCGCCGGCGTCATCGCCGACCTCTTCCGCAGCCACGTTCCCGAGGACAGCGTCGAGGAGCAGTGGGACATCGGCGGCCTCGAGGGCGAGCTCAAGGGCGAGCTCAACCTGGACCTGCCGCTCAAGCAATGGCTGGAGAAGGAGCCCGAGCTGACCGACGACGCGATGCTCGAGCGCATCGTCGCCCGGGCCGAGGACGCCTACAAGGCAAAGGTCCCCGGCGGCGCCGAAGGGCAGTTCAGGCAATACGAGCGCTACGTGATGCTGCAGATCCTCGACGGCCATTGGCGCGAGCACCTCGCCGCCCTCGACCACCTGCGCCAGGGCATCCACCTGCGCGGCTATGCGCAGAAGAATCCCAAGCAGGAATACAAGCGCGAGGCGTTCGAGCTCTTCGGCGCCATGGTGGAATCCGTGAAGCTCGAGGTGATCAAGACGCTGACGGCGGTCGAGATCCGCACGCAGGACGAGGTGCAGGTGGACGACCGCTCCCACGTCGAGAACGTGCGCATGCAGCACGCGCCCGCGGAAAGCGCCGAGCCGGAAGCGGCGGTCGCCGACAATGGCGACACCGCGGTGGCGGTGAAGCAGCAGCCGGTCGTGCGGCACATCGAGAAGGTGGGCCGCAACGACCCCTGTCCGTGCGGCTCGGGGAAGAAATACAAGCACTGCCACGGCAAGCTGACCTAGCCCCGTCGATGGCGGTCAACCTCACCAAGCCGAAACCAGAAGACCTCCACCCCGTAGCCGGCCTCGAGCTCGGCGTCGCCATGGCCGGCGTGCGCAAAAGCGGCCGCAAGGACCTCCTCGTCATGCGGCTCGCGCCGGGCAGCGCGGTGGCGGGCGTATTCACGCGCAACCGCTTCTGCGCCGCGCCGGTCCTCCTCTGCAAGAAGAATCTCTCCCGCGGGAAATCCATCCGGGCGCTCGTGGTCAACACGGGCAACGCCAACGCGGGCACGGGCGCGGACGGCCTGCGCCGCGCCGGCCAGGTGTGCGCGGAGCTGGCGAAGCTCGCGGGCTGGCAGCCGGGCGAGGTGCTGCCGTTCTCGACCGGCGTGATCATGGAGCCGCTGCCCGTCGAGCGCATCGTCGCGGCTTTGCCGGATTGCCTTTCCTCGAGGCACGGCTGGCTGGACGCCGCGGAAGCGATCATGACGACGGACACCGTGCCCAAGGCCTTCTCCCGCAAGGTGAAGCTGTCGGGGGGCGAGGCGGCGGTGACCGGTATCGCCAAGGGGTCCGGAATGATCCGCCCGGACATGGCGACCATGCTGGGCTTCGTGGCGACGGACGCCGAGGTCTCGCAGAGCTTCCTCGGGAAAGCGGTGCAGCGCGTCGCCGACCGGTCCTTCAACTGCGCCACGGTCGACGGCGATACGTCGACGAACGATGCGTTCATGCTGGTCGCGACCGGCAAGGGACCGGTGTGCAAGTCGGGGAAGGATCTCGCCCTGCTCGAGGACGCCATCCTGGACGTGTCGCAACGACTCGCGCAGGCGATCATCCGCGACGGCGAAGGCGCCACCAAGTTCGTCACCGTGCGCGTGGAGAAAGGACGCAGCGAGGCGGAGTGCCGCCAGGTCGCGTACGCGATCGCGCATTCGCCACTCGTGAAGACGGCCTTCTTCGCCTCCGATCCGAACCTCGGCCGCATCCTGGCGGCGATCGGCTACTCGGGCGTGCCGCTGGATACCTCCAGGGTGGACCTGTACATCGACGACGTCCTCGTCGCGAAGAACGGCGGCCGCCACGCGGCCTACCGCGAGGAGCAGGGCGTGGCGGCGATGAAGAAGCCCGAATTCACCGTGCGGGCGGTGCTGAACCGCGGCAAGGCCGCGGCGAGCGTCTGGACTTGTGATCTATCCTTCGACTACGTGAAGATCAACGCCGAGTACCGCACTTGAGCGCCGACCTGGAAAAGATCCTCGAGAGGCTGGACCAGCTCCTCCCGCCGCCGCCGCCGAAGACCGACTGGAAGGCGAGCATCGCCTTTCGCTGGCGCGCCGGCGGCCGCAAGGGGGCGTACGGGCAGAGCGCCGGCTGGCTGCAGCCCGTGCGGCACGTGCACCGCATCAAGCTCGCCGACCTCCGCGGGATCGACAAGCAGATCGGCCTCGTCGAGCAGAACACCCGGCAGTTCCTGAGCGGCGAGCCGGCGAACAACGTGCTCCTGACCGGCGCGCGTGGCACCGGCAAATCGTCCATCGTCAAGGCGCTGCTCAACAAGTACGCCGCCAAGGGCCTGCGCCTGATCGAGGTCGAGAAGAGCGACCTCGTCGACCTGCCGCACATCGTCGATCTCGTCGCCGGACGCCCCGAGCGGTTCATGCTGTTCTGCGACGACCTGACCTTCCACGGCTCGGAGGAAGGCTACATCGCCCTCAAGGTGGCGCTCGACGGCTCGATCTCGACGACCTCGGAGAACCTGCTCATCTACGCCACCTCCAACCGCCGCCACCTCATGCCCGAGTACATGGCGGAGAACCTCGAGACCAAATACGTCGGCGAGGAGATCCACCCCGGCGAGACCGTCGAGGAGAAGATCTCGCTCTCGGAGCGCTTCGGACTCTGGGTGAGCTTCTACCCGTTCGACCAGGACGAGTACCTGGCCATCGTCGGCCAGTGGCTCAAGCACTTCGGCAGCGGTTTTTCCGAGAAGGCGAAGGAAGAAGCGCTGCAGTGGTCCCTCCAGCGCGGGTCGCGCAGCGGCCGCGTCGCTTACCAGTTCGCACGGGACTGGGCGGGAAGACACTCGAAAAAGAAGTGACGATCGTCGAAGTCGCGGCGGCGGTCATCGAAAGGCCGGACGGCAGCTTCCTCCTCGCGCAGCGGCCGCCGGGCAAGGTCTTCGCCGGCTATTGGGAATTTCCGGGCGGCAAGGTCGAAGCTGGAGAGCCCGTCGCCGCCGCGCTTGCCCGCGAGCTGCACGAGGAGCTCGGCATCGAGGTGCTGCGCGCCTATCCGTGGATCACGCGCGTCTTCACCTATCCGCACGCCACCGTTCGGCTGCGGTTCTTCAGGGTGGCCTCGTTCAGGAACGAGCCCCACCCTCGCGAGGACCAGGCGATCGCCTGGCAGCGGCTGGACGCGCCCATGCCCGAGCCCATGCTGCCCGCCAATGCGCCGGTGCTTGCCTCGCTCGCCTTGCCGCGGGAGTACGCCGTCACGGATGCGGCGCGCCAGGGAACGGAACGGTTCCTCGGGCGATTGGAGCGGCGGCTGGCGGCCGGCGGGCTCAAGCTCCTGCAAGTGCGGGAGCCCGCGCTGCCGCAGCCGGAACGCGATCGTTTCACCGCCCGGGCCATCGAGCTCGCGCACCGCTCCGGCTGCAAGGTCATGGTGAAGGCGCCGTTCGCCGGCGCCGATGGCTTGCACCTCACGGCCGCCGAGCTGGACCGCCTCCGCGCGCGCCCGGATTACCCGCTTGTGGCGGCCTCATGCCATACCCGCGCCGAGCTCGAGCGCGCCATGGGCCTGGGGCTCGATTTCGCCGTGGTTGGCCCCGTGCGCCCCACGGCTTCGCATCCCGGGGCACAAGTGCTCGGATGGGAAGGTTTTACAAGGATTGTCGAGGGCTCGACGCTGCCGGTCTTCGCCATCGGCGGCCTGGCGCCTGGAGACTGTCAACAAGCGTGGGAGGCGGGCGCCCACGGCATCGCCATGCTGTCTGCCGCCTGGTCTGAGCCTACAATCGGATAACGAGAAACAAGCAAGACGGGGGAGGGGATTCGATGTTGAACCGCTTGAAGGTCGGCCAGAAGCTGATCCTGGGCAGCGGCATGCTGTGCGTGCTGGCGGGCCTGCTCGCGTGGATCGGCTACCAGGAAATCCTGAATCTGCGCAAGCAGCTTGATGCCGTGCCCGCCATGGTGACCTCTCGCGTCACGTTGTCGGAATGGCAGGGTCAGACCGCCGTCAACGCGGCGCGCGC
>JBLNDP010000162.1:0-10446 GCA_050261755.1 Clostridia bacterium | reverse complement strand
ATCCTCCAGTCCCCGGCGGTGAAGGAACGGTTCGCCAATGCCGGCGTGCAGGTGGTGGCGAGCTCGCCGGAGGAGTTCCAGCGCTTCCTCAACGCCGAGGTGGTCCGCTGGGCGGAGGTCGTCAAGGCCGCGAACATCAAGGCCGACTGAGCGTGAACCTCGCCCGCGACAACCATCCGGAGCTGCGCGACGCGGTGCGCGAGCTTTGCCTGCAGTTCGATTCCGCGTACTGGCAATCGATCGACGAGAAGCGCGCCTATCCCGAGGCGTTCGTCGACGCGCTGACCAAGGCCGGCTGGATGTCCGCGCTGATCCCCGAGGAGTACGGCGGCTCGGGCCTCTCGCTCACCGAGGCGAGCGTCATCATGGAGGAAGTGACCCGCTCCGGCGGCAACGCCGGCTGCTGCCACGGCCAGATGTACAACATGAATACGCTCCTGAGGCACGGCAACGAAGCGCAGAAGAAGAAATACCTGCCGCAGATCGCGGCGGGCAAGCTGCGGCTGCAGGCCATGGGCGTCACCGAGCCCACCGCCGGCACCGACACGACGAAGATCAAGACCGTCGCCGTCAAGAAAGGCGACCGCTACGTCGTCAACGGCCAGAAGGTCTGGACCTCCCGCCTGCAGCACTCCGAGCTGATGATCCTGCTCGCGCGGACGAAGCCGCTGGCCGAAGTCGCGAAGAAGTCCGACGGCCTGTCCGTCTTCCTCGTCGACACGAAGAGCAAGGGCATCGAGGTGAAGCCGATCCGCAACATGGTGAACCACGAGACGAACCAGGTGTTCATCGACAACCTGGAGATCCCGGCGGAGAACCTGATCGGAGAGGAAGGCAAGGGCTTCCGCTACATCCTCGACGGGCTCAACGCCGAGCGCATCCTCATCGCCGCCGAATGCATCGGCGACGGCTACTGGTTCACCGAGAAATCGACGAAGTACGCCGGCGAACGGGTCGTGTTCGATCGCCCGATCGGCCAGAACCAGGGCATCCAGTTTCCGATCGCCGAGGCCTACATGGAGATCGAGGCAGCCAACCTGATGCGCTACAAAGCTGCTTCTTTGTTCGATAGAAAAATGAATTGTGGGGCCGAAGCGAATATGGCGAAGCACCTCGCCGCCAAGGCCTCGTGGGAAGCGGCGAACGTGTGCCTGCAGACGCACGGCGGCTTCGGCTTCGCGGCGGAGTACGACGTCGAGCGCAAGTTCCGCGAGACACGCCTCTACCTCGTCGCGCCGATCTCGACGAACCTCATCCTCTCTTACCTCGCCGAGCACGTGCTCGGCCTGCCCCGCTCCTTCTAGGCGCTAGGCCACGCGTCCGAAGGACAGGAGGGAAAGCGTGGCGCTCAGGACGAGGGCGAGCGCCGCCGCGGCGCAGAAGAACGCGCTCAGCTCGATGGCGTCCCTGGCCAGGACGACGTGCTTGCCCAGGTTCGCGTAGATCTTTTGCAGGTCGGGCGCGGTGCGGGCGTAGAAGTACTCGCCCTTCGTGAGGGATGAAATCGTCTTGAGCGCCGCCTCGTCGATTCCCACGAGCATCGAGCCGGTGAGGCCCTTGTAGATCCGCCCGGCGGGTGTCCCGACGCCCACCGTATAGACCCGCACCCCATGCTTCGCCGCGATGAGGGCGATGTTTTCCGGCGGCGGGCCGTCGGTGTTCTGCCCGTCCGTGAGGAGGACTACCGCGCCGGCGTCCCCTGCCGGGTCGCGCCGCCTCGAGCTGGCGCCGGCCGAGGCGTCCCCGGCGTAGTCCGGGTCGAAGCGGCCCTCGGGAAAGATGGCCTGCAGCGAGGTCAGCAATCCGCTGCCGATGGCCGTGCCGAGCTGCGGCTGCAGGGTATCGATGGCGTCGACGATGGCCTGGCGGCTGAGGGTCGGCGCCTGCACCATCTGCGCGGCATCCGAGAAGGCCACCAGCCCCAGCCGCGCGTCGGCGGGAAGGTTGCGGGCGAATTCCCGCGCCGCGGCCTGGGCGGCGCCGAGCCGCGTCGGCGCGACGTCGTCGGCCTGCATGCTCCCGGACACGTCGATCGCCAGGATGATCGTCGGATGCGCCGAAGGAAGGGTGAGCATCGCCTGCGGCCGCGCCATGGCCACCATCAGCGACGCGAGCGCGAGCGCCACGAGCGCCGGGGCCACATGCCGGCGCGCTCCTCGCCCGCTGAGCGCTTGCGCAAGCAGCCGGCCGTGCACGGCGGAGGCGCGCCGGTCGCGCCGGACCTGCCATACATAGCCCGCGGTCAGCACCGGCAGCGCGGCCAGCAGCCAGAGGCTGTGCGGCCAGAGGACCGTCATGACCGGCCTTAGCATCGGGCGTGCCGCCATCGGGCGGCACCGACGCGCTGTCAACGCTTGGCGAGCTTGAGGTTCGCCTGCGTGAGCCGGTCGATGAGCACGCGCATGAACGCCTTGTTGAACGCCACCTGGCAGCCGTCGGTGGCGGCGCGCAGCGCGTCCGCCTTGATCTCGAGCGCCGTGATCCGCTCCATGGAGACGATGGTCGTGGTGCGCCGGCCCGCGGCGCCGGCGAAGTAGAGCAGCTCGCCGAAGCAGCCGCCCGGCCGGATGGTGCTCAGCGGCTTGCCGAGCAGCGTCACGCCGACCTCGCCGTCGAGGAGGAGGTAGAAGCTGTCCCCCTGGTCCCCCTCGCGGATGACGATCGTGTCCGCCGGCACGGACTTCCAGCTGGCGATGCGCACCACCTCCCAGAGGGCGACGTCGCCGAAGTCCTGGAAGAACTCCATGTCGCGCAGCCGGTTGAACTTTTCCGAGTCGGAGGCCGACTCGCCGGCGAGGCGCAGGTTGACGAAGGCCTGGGAGAGGTCCTTGCCGAACTCGAGCCACGAGCGGTAGCGCTGCGCCGGGTCCTTCTCGATCGCCTTCATGACGATCTGGTCCAGGAGCGGCGGCAGGTCCGGCCGCAGGGTCGACGGGGGCAGCGGCGGCGTGTTGAGGATGGCGTAGGCGAGCGCCGCCTGCGTGGCCGCCTGGTACGGCAGCCGGCCGGTGAGCAGCCGGTACATCGCGACCCCGAGCGAGTAGATGTCGGTCTGCTGCGTCAGGTCCTCCAGGCGGATCTGCTCGGGCGACATGTAGGCCGGTGAGCCTACGCCGGTGATCTGCGTGCTCTCGTGGCCGTGTCGCTGCTGGAACGACGCGCCGAAGTCGGCGACCTTCGTCTCCCCCGCCTGCGAGAGCATCAGGTTGCCCGGCTTGATGTCGCGGTGGATGACGCCGTGCTCGTACGCGTATTCGAGCGCGCGGATGCACTTGAACACGATCTCCACCACCTTGTTGAGGGGGAGCAGCGTGTCGACGCTGGAATGCGCCTCGAGGGTGGTGCCGGCCACGTATTCCATGACCAGGTAGCTGTGGTCGGGCTCCGCGACCGCGTCGTAGATCTCGACGATGTGCGGGTGGTTGAGCTTGCCTGCGAGCGAGGCCTCGGCGAGAAAGGCCTTGTGCATCATGCGCTGCGTCTGGTGGTCGAGCTGCTCGTCGAACAGGAAGACCTTGATCGCGACGTCGCGATCCTTGAACGGGTCGCGCGCGAGGTAGACCTTGCTGGTCGCGCCGCTGCCGATCTCCCGCACCACCGGGTACTTGCCGATGTGCTCCTGCAGCTCGAACTTCATCGCCTAGGCCGCGCGGCTAGTGCAGCCGTACCGTGGGATCGTGCAGCGGGGCCTTGCCGATGAAGGAGGCGATGTGCTGGAGGAGCTCCGCCTCCTGGTACGGCTTGCCGAGGAAGGCATTGACGCCGAGCTGCGCCGCCTGGTTGCGGTGCTTGTCGGCCGTGCGCGAGGAGATCATGACGATCGGCACCGCCGCGGTGCGCGTGTCGGCCCTCACGTTCTTCGTCAGGTCGAAGCCGTCCATGCGCGGCATCTCGATGTCCACCAGCATGACCGCCGGCACCGTGTCCTTGAGCTGCTGCAGCGCGTCCACGCCGTCCTTCGCCGTGAGCACCTGGTAGCCCTCGCGCTCGAGCAGCCGGCTGGTGATCTTGCGCACCGTGAGCGAATCGTCCACCACCATGACGATCGGCGCGGCCTCCTGCACCTCGCGCTCGGCGGGCGCGGCCGCCGGCGCCGCCTCGGCCGGCTTGGCCGCCTCGGCGACGCGCGCCTGCTGCGCGAGCTGCACCGGGTTGGCGATGAGCACGATGCTGCCGTCGGGCAGCACCGTGGCGCCCGCGACGCCCGGCACGCGGGCGAGCTGCGGCCCGATGTTCTTGACGACGATTTCCTGGTTGCCGACCAGCTCGTCGACGTGCAGCGCGATGCGCTGGATACCGCTGCGCAGCAGGAGCACGGAGTTATAGGGCTGGATCTGCGTCGCGCCGGCGACGCCGAGGAGCTGCTGCAGGTAGTGCAGCGGGTAGCTGCGGTCCTGGATCTCGATCACGCGCCGGTCGTACAGGCTCGCCATCGACTCGGACTTCAGGCGCAGCACGTTCTCCACCATCGCCGCCGAGATGGCGAGCAGCGTCTGCCCGGCGCGCACCATGACCACCTGGGTCACGGCGAGCGTCAGGGGCAGGTAGATGGCGAAGGTCGTGCCCTTGCCGCGCTCGCTGGCGATGTCGACGCGGCCGCCGATCGAGGTGATGTCGTTGCGCACGACGTCCATGCCGACGCCGCGGCCGGAAAGGGTCGTCACCGTGTCCGCCGTCGAGATGCCGGACGAGAAGATCAGGTGCATGCGCTCGGCCTCGGAAAGCTTCTGCCCCTCGGCCACCACGCCGCGCTCGAGCGCCTTGCGGTAGAGCTTCTCCGTGTCGATGCCGGCGCCGTCGTCGCTGACGATGACGGCGATCTCGTTGCTCTCCTGCCGCAGCGCGATGCGGATCCGGCCGGCCTCCGCCTTGCCCGCCGCGGTGCGCGTCTCCGGCGCCTCGATCCCGTGCGCGAGCGAGTTGCGCAGCATGTGCTCCAGCGGCGCGGCGATCTTCTCGAGCACGCTGCGGTCCAGCTCCACCTGCGCGCCCTCGATCTCGAGCTCGGCCTTCTTGTCCACCTCGCGCGCCGTCTGGCGCACGATGCGGTACAGGCGCTCGTTCAGGTTCGAGAACGGAACCGCGCGCATGCGCATCAGCTCCTGCTGCACGTCGCGGCTGGTGCGCGCCTGGGCGAGGAGCGCCGCCTCGGACTCGCCGAGGTTCTTCTGCAGGCCCTGCTGGATGGACGCGATGTCGTGCAGCGACTCGGTCATCATCCGCGTCAGCTCCTGCAGCCGGGTGTAGCGGTCGAACTCGAGCGGGTCGAAGTCGCCCTTCTGCTGCTCGACCTCGGACTTGCGCGACTGCATCTGGCTGTCCGCCTGGACTTCCACCTCGCGCAGCTGGCCCCGCAGGCGGCCCAGCGAGTCGTTGAGGTCGTTCAGCGCCTGCTTGATCGCGCGCTGCTCGCTCTCGATCCGGGAGCGGGCGATGCTGACCTCGCCCGCCTCGTTGATCAGGTGATCCAAGGTGTCGGCGTTGACGCGCAGCAGCGCCGCAGGCTGCGGCAGGGGCGCCTCGGCGCGCGGCTGGGCCGGAGCGGCGCGAGGCGCCGCGGGCACGGCGGGCCCAGGTGCCGCCTCTTGTGCCTGCGCTTCCTTCTTCCGTTCCGCCAGCGGCGGGGCCTGCTCCGGCACCGGCGGCGCCGCCACGGGCGCCTCCGCCGCCTTCGGCGCCTGCATGCGCTCGAGGTCGAGCGACAGGCGGTCCATCTTCTCCTCGAGCTCGCCGAAGAGCTCGGCGCCGACCTCCCCCTTCTCGAGCGCCGCCTCGATGCGGCTTTCCATCAGGTGGGTCAGCTCGCCGAGGCGGATGGCGCCCGCCATGCGCGCGCTTCCCTTGAGGGTGTGCAGGCCTCGCTGCAGCGAGCGCACGATGTTCTCGTCGCCGGCGTTCGCCTTCCAGTCGCGGATGTCGCTGCCGATCTGCGGCAGCAGCTCCTGCGCTTCCTCGAGGAAGATCGGCAGCAGCTGCTCGTCGATGTCGTCGTGCATCTTCCGGAGCTCGCGCCCGGAAGGCTCCTTGGGTTTTTCGGCGGCGGCTTCCGTGAGGAAAGGAAGCGGCTCCTCCACCTTGGCAGGCTGGGGCGCCGCCTCTTCCGTGCCCGCCGCCTTCTCCTTCTCTGGCGCGCCCAGGTCCAGGTCGATCGCGCTCAGGTCGAGCGCCAGGCTCTCCTCCGGCTTCGTCGCCGGGTGCGGCGCAGCCTGCAGGCGCTGCGTCAGGTCGACGAGATTGTTCGTGATGTCGGGCGCCTTGGCAGGCGCCTGGCCCGCGGCGACGGAGTCCACCATCCGGCGAAGCTCCTCGACGCCCGCCTGGACGCGGGCCGCGTCGCCCTCGTTCGCCACCTGCCGCGCGAAGGGAACCCATTGCTCGATCGCGCCCGCGACGTCCGCGATGGCGTTGAACCCGGCGGTGCGCGAGCTGCTCGCGAGCGTATGCGCCGCGCGCAGGAACTCGTGCGGCGTGTCGGCGCCGGGGGCCTCGCGCCACTGGCGCGCCTGTTCCTCGAGCGTTGCGACGTGGGTCTTGGCCTCCTGCACGTAGATGTCGTACATCGAGCGGCTCAGGCGCACGTCGCCGATCAGCACCTCGTCGGGCGCCGCCTCCTCGACCGGCGGCTCGGTGATCTCGCCGGACTTGAGCTTGCGGGCGAAGTCGACGATCTCCTGCGCCTTGATCTCGCCTTGCAGCGTGCCGGCGCGCAGGTGCTCCACCCAGGTGCCGAAAGCCGCGGTCGCCTGAGCGATCAGCTCGAGGAGCGGGCGGCTCGCCGGGCGCTGCTGCTCGAGCCAGCGGTTCATCACCTGCTCGATCTCCCAGGCGACCTCGCCGAGGTCCATGAGGCCCACCATGCGGCCGCTGCCCTTGAGCGTATGGAAGCCGCGGCGGATCGTGGTGAGCGCGTCGCGATTGTTCGGCTGGTCGCGGCACTCGGGCAGCGAGGCATTGATGGTCTCGAGGACTTCCCCGGCTTCGTCCAGGTAGATCTCGAGGAGCTCCTGGTTCACGGGCGGGCGCGCCGGCGCTTCCGCCTTGACCGCCGGCGCAGCTTCCATCTTCATCGTGAGGTCGGGCGCCCCGCCGGCCGCTGCGGCGGCGATGGCGGAGGCGGCGAGGTCCAATGCCTCGGGCGCCGGGCCGGAATCCAGAACGAGATCCGGCATGACGGGCTCGGAGGAGACCGCTGCGCCGGCGTCGCGCTGCTCGTAGCGGCGGAAGAAGAGCTTGATCGCCTGCTCGGCGGGCGCGCCGCCGCGCAGGCAGGGATCGAGGAAGAAGCCCAGGCTCGACAGCCCCTCGGCGATCCAGTCGAGGTCCTGCGCCGCGCCGGGATGGTCCGCGGCCGCCAGGACCGCCACCATGGTCTCGCAGATGGTCAGCACCTCGGCCGCGCGCTCGAAGCCGAGCACCGCGAGCGCGCCGTGGATCTGGCGCAGCTGCGGCTCCAGGGCGCCCAGCGTGTCGCGCTTGCCCGGGTCGCGGGCGAAGGCGTCGAGGACCTGCTCCACATGCTGCAGGTTGGCGAGGATCTCGCGCGCCACCTGTGCGCGCAGCTGCAGCACGCCGATCTCGCGGGAAAGCTCCGCGCGCAGGCCGGCGGGCGGCTGGTCCGCCGCCTTGCCGAGCGATGCGTCGAGGAGCCACCCGCCGAGGATGCCGATCTGCTGCTCCAGGTCTTCGGCCGGCGCGCTGAAGTTCTCGATCACGCTCTCGAGCAGCAGGAACGCCGAGGCCATCTCGATCACCATGTACTGCTTCTTCTGCGGATGCGGGTCGGGCAGCTTCGCGCAAACGAGCGAGATGGCGTCGAGGAGCTTGATGAGGGGCTTGTTGCCGAGCTCGCCCGCCTTGGCGCGGAACGAGGCGATGAGGTCGCGGAAGCGCACGACGCTGCGCGGCTCGCCCGACACGTACTGCAGCCAGACGCCTTTCAGGGCGTCGAGCCGCGCGCGCAGGTCCGAAAGCACGGGCTGCAGCCGCTCGTCCGCCTGGGCGGGCGCCGCCACGTCGGCGGACGGAATCATCTCCTGCAGCTTGTAGAGCTTGCGGATCTCGGCGATGCGCGGCGTGGCGAGGCTCGAGCGGGCGATGGTGTACAGCACCTCGCGCAGCACGGCGTCGCCGCCTTTTTGCGTGCCCGCCGCGAGGTCGCGGATATAGAAGTCGACCTTGTTGGCGAGCGCCTTGGCGGTCGGCGCCCAGGCAGCGTCCTTCGCGGAAACCTTTTCCGCCTGCAGCGCCTCGATCAGCCCCGCGCCGACCCACCAGAGCGCGCGCGGCTCCGGCAGCTGCGCGGCGGCCTGGTCGAGCGCGTCCACGGCGGCGCGCATCTCGTCCAATCCCTCCGGCTGGCTGCGCAGCCAGGCCAGCACGCCCCGCTGGAAGCGCGTGCGCTGAGCCTGCACATAGGCGCCGAGCTCGCCGTTCGGCACCTCGACGCGCTGCGCGTGCGCCGGCGCCACGGGGGAAAGGTCGGGGAAGAAGAGATCCTTCTCCGCGCCCTCGCCCTGCCCGGCGATGGCGACGATCTCCTTGTAGGCCGGAAAGAGGCGCAGCGGCATGTTCGCCTTGCCGTGCGCGAGGTCGCTCACGAATTCCTTCAGCGCGAGCACCGCCTTGTCGATGGCCGCCACCGCCTCGTTGCTCTTGCCGCCCGAGAAGCTGCCTTCGAGCGCCTCGCAGAACCGGGTGGCGCCGGCGAGGCCGACCATGCGCAGCGCCCCCGCCACCTGGTGGAGGTGGCCCGGGCAGCCGCGCAGCACCGCCTCGTCGGGCGACGAAAGGTACTTGGCCAGGCTGCCCCGCACCGTGTTCAGCGCCTGGTCGACCTCGGCGCTGATCCAGGACAGGAGCGTGGTGTCGGCGACTGCGCTCACGTTCGTTCCGCCTCGTTACCCTTTCTTCGCTTCTACCCTCAGGCGAGCTTGAAGCCCGAAACCGAGCTCTTCAGGCCATCGGCAAGCGCGGTCAGCTTGGCCGCGGAAGCCGCGGTCTGCTTGGTGCCCTCCGTGGTGAGCTGCGTCACCGCCAGGATGGCCTTCATGTTCGCCGCCACCTTGGTCGCCGCCTCGGCCTGCTGCTGGGTCGCGTTCGAGATGCTGCCGATCAGCTCGGCCAGGCGGTTCGACACCTGCGAGATCTCGCGCAGCGCCTGGTCGGCCTCGTCGGCCGTCCTCGTGCCCTGCACCACGCCCGCCGTGCTGCGCTCCATGGCCTCGACCGCGTCCTGCGTGTCGCGCTGAATCGACTTCACGATCGCGCTGATGTGCTTCGTCGCCTCGGCGGAGCGCTCGGCGAGGCGCTGCACCTCCTCCGCGACCACCGTGAAGCCGCGCCCCGCCTCGCCCGCCGAGGCGGCCTGGATGGCGGCGTTCAGCGCCAGCACGTTCGTCTGCTCCGTGATGTCCGAGATGAGCTGCACGATCTCGCCGATCTCCTGCGAGCTCTCGCCCAGCCGCTTGATGCGCTTGGACGTCTCCTGGATCTGCTCGCGGATGTCGTTCATGCCGCGGATCGCGTTCTGCACCGCCTGCGCGCCCTTCTCGGCGGCGTGCAGCGAGCTCTCCGCGACCTTGGCCGAGTCGGCGGCGTTCTTCGAGACCTCGGTCATCGTGGTGGTCATCTGCGCCACCGCGCGGCCCGCGCCCTGGATCTCCGTCGACTGGCGCTGCGCCGCCTGCAGGAGCTGCGCCGTGACCTGCTGCGCCTGCTGCGTCGCGCCCGTCACCTCGGTTGCCGCGGACGTGATGCCCGTCACGAGGCGTCGCATCTCGCCGACCGCGTAGTTGATCGAGTCCGCGATCGCGCCGGTCACCTCCTCCGTCACCTTCGCGCGCACCGTCAGGTCGCCGCTCGCCAGGTTGCCGATCTCGTCGAGCAGGCGAAGGATGGCGTCCTGGTTCGAGCGGCTCTGCCGCTCCGATTCCTCCGCGCGGCGGCGGCTGTCGTCGAGGTACACCTTGCCGATCAGCAGCAGCACCGCGAGAGCCAGCACCGAGAGCACGCCCATCACGATGAAGTCGTAGACGCGCGTCTGGATCTCCGTCTGGTAGGCCTGGTCCAGGCCCTCGGCGGAGGCGAGCAGCGCCTCGCTGTCGTTGAAGATATCGCGCGTCGCGCGCTTCGCGTTCACAAGCCGCTGCATGTTGCCGAGGATCTCGCTCACGCCGCGCTGGTACTCGCGGAAGCCGACCTCGAGCTCGGAGAGCTTGCCCTTCATCTCCGGGTCGCGCACCTCCTGGATGCGCAGCGCCTCGTTGCCCTTGAGCAGGCCCTGCATGGTGTCGCGGAACGTGTTGGTGTCCTTGCCGAGCAGGAATGCCACCTCGGGGTCCACCACGTCGCTCGCCAGCATCGTGTTCGCGTTCTTCGCCATGCGCTGGGTCAGCATGACCAGCTGGCCGGTGATGGCGTTCTGCCGCGCCGATCCGTTGGACTGCA
>JBLNDP010000161.1:0-44130 GCA_050261755.1 Clostridia bacterium | reverse complement strand
CTCGTCGCGGTGCCGATGAACGCCAAGCTGCACGCGAAGGAGTTCGCGTACATCGTCGAGAACTCAGGCGCGAAGCTCTCCTTCGCTACGCGCGATCTCCACGAAACGGTGCCCTCCCCTGTGCTCCCGGTTCCGGGACCTGAATATGAAAGACTTTTCACGCAGGAACGAAATACGGAGCCGGAGGCACTAAGCCCGGATGCCACCGCGTGGCTGTTCTACACGAGCGGCACGACCGGCGTGCCGAAGGGCGCGATGCTCACGAACCGCAACCTGCTCTTCGCGACGCAGTGCTACTTCGCCGACATCGACAAGCTCTCGCCCGAAGACGCGATCCTGCACGCGGCGCCGTTATCGCACGGGTCGGGGCTCTACGCGCTGCCGCACTTCGCCTCGGGGGCGGTGAACGTGATCCCGGAGAGCGGTCACTTCGATCCGGAAGAGATCTTCGCCTTGCTCGAGCGCTGGCCGAACACGTCGTTCTTCGCCGCGCCCACCATGGTGGTGCGCCTGCTCGCGACCCGGTCCGCCCGGACGCCGGAAAAGCTCAAGACGATCGTCTACGGCGGCGCGCCGATGTACGTCGCCGATTGCGAGCGCGCGATCGACCTCTTCGGGCCTCGGCTGTACGACCTTTACGGCCAGGGGGAGTCGCCGATGACCATCACGGGGCTGCCGCAGTCCTTCCACGCCCGCAAGGAAAAGCTCGAGACGGTCGGCTTCCCCCGTACCGGCGTTGAGGTGAAGATCCTCGACGACAACGACCGTGAGCTTCCGCCGGGCGAAACCGGCGAGATCGCGACGCGCTCCGATTGCGTGATGGCCGGCTACTGGCAGAACGCGGAGGCGACCGCGAAGACGCTGCGCGGCGGCTGGCTGCACACCGGCGACGTCGGCAGCATGGACGAGCAAGGCTTCCTCACGATCCGCGACCGCTCGAAGGACCTCATCATCTCCGGCGGCTCGAACATCTATCCGCGCGAGATCGAGGAAGTGCTCCTCAAGCACCCCGCGGTGGCCGAGTGCTCCGTCGTCGGCCGGGCGCATCCCGAGTGGGGCGAGGAAGTCGTTGCCTTTCTTGTTATCCGGTCTCCGGTGAACGCCGAAGAGCTGGACGACGTTTGCAAGAACAACATCGCGCGATTCAAGCGGCCGCGCGAATACCGCTTCGTCGAGGCGCTGCCGAAGAACAACTACGGGAAGGTGCTGAAGACCGAGCTGCGAAAGCTCGCGGCGAGCCGCGCCTAGCTGAAGTCCGAAGGACCGCTGGGAGGGTCGGACTCGTAGTCGTGGATATTCACGACTTCGGCGACCTTGCCGTCGGGCGCGAAGCCGACCCAGAACACGCGCTTCTCCTCCGCCAGGAGCCACTTGTATTCCCAGACGTCCTGGTTCTTGAAGACAAAGTGGGTGATCTTCCAGGGCGGGCCCAGGAGCTCCCGCACCTGCTCCGCCGTCATTCCGGTGACGACCTGGTTGAGAAACTTCGGTTCGAGACGCTGCTCGAGCGCCTTGAGCACGCCGTCCGAGCCGATGACCGCCGCGTAGGTGCGGCGCCCTTCGGGCTGCAACGAGTAGAAGTATTCCGTAACGCCCCCGGCGGCCGGCAGCTTGAGAGTCGGCTGGCCGAGCTGCGCAACGACCTGGGACTCGCTCGCCCCCGGCTGCAGGTCGCGCGTGTCGAAGGTTGCGCAGCTCGCGAGAAGCAAGGCGGCCGCAAGGAAGGCGAGGGTTCTCATACCGTGCTAACAGCCCGGCCCTACTCGCCCTTCCCGGGTTCGGGGCTGAAATATTTATCGAACTTGCCGGGCTCTTCCTTGTGCGCATCGGCGTCGGGCGGCGGCGTGCCCTTGCGCGTGATGTTCGGCCACTTGACCGCGTAGTCGGCGTTGAGCTTCAGCCACTTCTCGGCCTTGCCATCGGAATCGGGAAGGATCGCCTTCGGCGGGCACTCGGGCTCGCACACGCCGCAGTCGATGCACTCGTCCGGATGAATGACGAGCATGTTGTTGCCCTCGTAGAAGCAATCCACGGGGCACACTTCCACGCAGTCCATGTACTTGCACTTGATGCAGTCTTCCGTGACGACGTAGGTCATTTCAGCTGTAGTCGTTCCGTGCAAAAGTCGCATTATCTCATTTCCGCGTAGGGAAACGTCGACGGTTCGCTAGGGGAAGCCGCTACAAGCGCCGTCGCCAGTGCGAAAAAGTTCTTAACGGAGGATGCGCGCACGTTGCCGCGCATTGGAGGGCGGCTCAAGATAAGAGCCGCCTTGTATCCTCCACGCCGTCTCCTCCCGCTCCTCGGGCCGCTGGTGATCATCGGTGGCGCGCTCGCCGTGCTCGCCGTCGCCGGCTGGGAACTCTTCTCAGCCGCTCGCGCCTACGTCGCCGGCCAGGAGGTCTGGAGCCAGGACCTGCTCCTGCACTTCCTGCTAGCCGCCGCGGTATCCCTCATTATCTGCGCGGTCATTCTCACCCAGCGGGCCCTTGCCAGAATCGCGCTGGCCGAGCGTACCGTGCGCGAGAGCGAGGAGCGCCTGCTCCTCGTGGCGAACAACGTGCCAGCCCTTATTTCGTACGTCGACCGCGACCAGCGCTACCGCTTCAGCAACGGCACCTACCACGACTGGTTCGGCATCGCGCAGGAAGACATGCAGGGGCGCACGGTGGCCGAGGTGTTCGGCGAAGCCGCGTATGCCCGCATGCGCGAGAACATCCAGCGGGTGCTCGCCGGCGAGGAAGTGCAGTTCGAATTCACCACCAGCGAGGGGGCGCGGCCGCGCACGCTGCAGATCTCGTGCGTGCCCCATCTCGTCAGCGAGCGCGAGGCAAGACGCGCGCCGGACGGCGCGCGGGGCAGCTCGGTGCAGGGCTTCTACATGCTCGGCAATGACGTCACGGCCCTCAAGCGTGCCCAGGAAGACCTGCGCTTCGCGGCCATCCAGCTGCAGCAGGACGCGCAGCGGCTCGAGTTCCTCGCGCATCACGACCCGCTCACCGGGCTGCCGAACCGGGCCATGTTCGCCGACCGCGCGCGCGAGGCCGTGGCACATGCCCGCCGCCACGCGAAGAACCTCGCCTTCCTCTTCCTCGACCTCGATCGCTTCAAGGAGATCAACGACTCCCTCGGCCACGACGTGGGCGACTCGCTCCTGAAGTCGATCGCCCAGCGCCTGCGCGCAAGCGTGCGCGGCGACGACTTCGTCGCCCGCATCGGCGGCGACGAGTTCTGCGTGCTGCTGCAGGACATCGCCGACCCGCGCGAGGCGGCCGCCGTCGCGCAGAAGCTGGTGCACGAGCTGGGCGAGCCGTACCACATCGACGGCCATGAGCTGAAGAGCGGCGCGAGCATCGGCATCGCGTGCGTGCCGCTCGACGGCGACGACGTCGCCACGCTCATGCGCCAGGCCGACGCGGCGATGTACCGCGCGAAGGAAGTCGGCCGCAATGGCTACCAGTTCTTCTCCACCGCGCTGGGCCACGACGCCGCCGCAGCGGCGGCGCTCGCCGAGGAGCTGCGCCTCGGCATGCAGCGCGGCGAGCTCTTCCTCGTCTACCAGCCGCGCATCGACGTGGTGACGCGCCAGGTCGTGGGCACCGAAGCCCTCCTTCGCTGGAAGCATCCGCGCCTCGGCGTGCTCACCCCCGAATCGTTCCTCGCGCTCGCGGACGACACCGGCGCGCTTTTGCCCATCGGCGCCTGGGTGCTGCGCGAGGCGTGCGCGCAGGCGCGGCGGTGGATGGAAGCCGGCATCCTGCCGCAATCGCTCGTCGTGAACGTGACCGCGCGGCAACTCCGCCACGGCGGCCTCGCCGAGCAGGTGCGCGAGGCGCTCGAGGCGAGCGGCCTGCCGCCGCGCTCCCTCCTCATCGAGCTGCCCGAGCAGGCGGTAAGGCAGATTCCGGAGGCGCTCGAGGAAGCGATGCGCGGCGTCCTCGACGCCGGCGCGCGGCTCGGCGTCGACGACTTCGGCACCGGCTACGCCTCCCTGCCGATGCTCAAGCGCCTCGGCGTGGACGCCGTGTGCATCGATCGTCAGCTCGTCGCCGGCGTGCCCGTCGACGCGGAGCGCGCCGGCCTTGCCCGCGCCCTGATCTCCCTCGCGCGCGGCCTCGACTTCGAAGTCGCGGCCAAGGGCGTGGAAAACGCCGCGCAGCGCGACTTCCTCGCCGAAGCCGGCTGCCGCGTCTGCCAGGGCGATCTCTTCGCCTCCCCGCGCGCCGCCCACGAAGTCGAGCCCGTCCTGCGCGAGCGCCGCGCCGCCTAAATCGGGGACGTGCTCCGATTTATTTGCGCCTTCAGCGCAGCAGAAAGCGGAGCGTGCATGGGGTGACCGATCTGTAGTCGATTGGCCACGGATAAACCGTCTAACCTGCGATGGCGCGGCCGGAAGCGAAGGCGCACCCTATGGGCATGCAAATTACTTCGGGAAAAATCACGGCTCGCTGCCCGCTTTGCCATCACACGAGCTTCCAGAGGCTTCGCGACAAGCACCCCGAGCTGGTCGCGCTGATGATGTGCAACGCGTGCGGAACCGAGACGGAATACAGCGCGCTCGTCGGGCAGCTCGTTCAATTCGCGGCATACGGCAGGGAAGCCGCCGCACGCCGGTAGCGCCTGGCTTAGGCGACGACGAAGTCGAAGCTGCCGCGCTCGCCGTTCTCGAGCGCCATTTCGAGGTCCTTGCGGTACAGCGGATCGACCCTGTTGAGGCCCTCGCCCGGGAAATAAAGCTGCGTCGTGAGGGTCCGGCCGCCGGGCGGCTGGACCTTGACGTGGATATGGCGCGTGCGGCCGGGGTACTCGGCGGGACGCACCGTCTCGAGCCTGAAGCGACCCTGCGCGTCGGTGAACTGGTGGCCCCGGTAGCGGTAGGTCTTGCCGCTGCTGTAGAGGCCGTGCTCATCCGCATGCCAAAAATCGAGCTTCGCATTGGCGATCGGTTTGCAGCCTGATCCCAGGACTCTTCCGCTCACCCAAAGGGTGGTTTTCGCATCGGCTTCCCTAAGGGAAGTGCGTAGAGGGGAATCGGTCTTGAAGAACGGCCCGGCGGTCTCGGGCTCCGTCGGCGCGCCGCACGCCGGCGTCTGCGCCAGCGAAACCTTGGGAAGGAGCGGCAGCAGGCTGGCGGCGATCAGGCGACGACGGGTGAGGATCACTTTGCGCTCCTTGCCCTGCGGACGAGCGAGAAATAGGCCGTGAAGGCGATGGCGGCGCACGCCGCAATGACCGTCGCCATCGGCACGGCGCCCGACCCCGGAAGCCAACCCACCGCAGCGCTGGCGAGGACGCCGAACGCCGATTGCGAGGAGCCGAGGAGAGACGAGGCGCCGCCGGCGCGCGAGCCGAAGGGTTCCATGGCGACGGCGGTGGCGTTGGAGGCGATGAGGCCGACGCTGGCGATGAAGCACCACACCGGAATGAACACGCCCCAGAAGTCGCCGAAGCCGGTGAGGGAGCAGACGAGCAGGACCAGCGCCGCACCGGCGAGCAGCGAGACGCCCCAGCCCAGCACGCGTCGCGGTCCGTACTTGAAGATGAGGCGGCGGTTCACCTGCGAGACGCTGATGAAGCCGAGCGCCCCCGCGCCGAAGTACCAGCCGAACTGGTGCGCCGGCACGCCGAAGTACTGGATGTAGACGAACGGAGCCGTGGCGAGGTAGGCGAAGAAGCAGGCAAAGGCGCAGCAGAAGACGGCCAGCGGGCCGATGAAGCGGACGTCGGTGAAGATCGGCCCGAAGCCCGCGAGCGCGTGCCACAGCGTCGGCGCGCGCTTCTCCGGCGCGTGCGTCTCCTCGAGGTACACCGCGACCGCCGCCACGCAGGCGGCAGCGAAGGCGGCGAGGAACCAGAAGATCCAGTGCCAGGAGCCGTGCAGCATGATGTAGCCGCCGGCGAGCGGCGCGAGGATCGGCGCGACGCCCATCACGAGCAGCATGAGCGAGAGCACGTGCGCCGACTGCAGCGCGTTGAAGCGGTCGCGGATGATGGCGCGGATCACCACCATGCCCGAGGCGCCGCCGAGCGCCTGCGCGAACCGCAGGACCACGAAGCTCTCGATGTTCTGCGCTAGCGCGCAGCCCACGCAGGCGATGGCGAAGAGCCCGAGGCCGAGCTGTAGAGGACGCTTGCGCCCGTAGCGGTCCGCGATGGGCCCGAAGACGAGCTGGCCGACGGCGAGGCCGAGCAGGTAGGCGGAGAGCGTGTGCTGGACGCGCGCGGCCTCGACGCGAAACTCCGCGCCGATGGTCGGCATCGCCGGCAGGTACATGTCGATCGCCAGCGGCCCGATCGCCATCACTGCGCCGAGGACGAGGGTCAGCCGGAGGATTCCCTCGCCCGCGAGCGGGCGCCCCTCTTTGCCCGCTAGCCCTTGACGCACAGCACCTGCTTCAGGGTATGCACTACCTCCACGAGGTCGGACTGGTTCGACATCACCTCGCCGATGTCCTTGTACGCGCCGGGAATCTCGTCGAGGACGCCGGAATCGGTGCGGCAGACCACACCGCGGGTCTGCTCTTTCAATTCCTCCACCGTGAATTTCTTCTTGGCCTCGTTGCGGCTCATCCGCCGCCCCGCGCCGTGGGCGCAGGAGTGGAAGGAGTCGGCGTTGCCCTTGCCGCGCACGATGTAGCTGCGCGCGCCCATGCTGCCCGGGATGATGCCGAGCTCGCCCTCGTCGGCGCGAATCGCGCCCTTTCGCGTAAGCCAGACCGTCTTGCCGAAGTGCTTCTCGCGCTGCACGTAGTTATGGTGGCAGTTCACCGCCTGCCCCACCACCTCGAAGGCCGGCAAATGGCGCCGCAGCGCCTCCAGGACGTCGTCCATCATCTCGTGGCGGTTGGCGGCGGCGTAGTCCTGCGCCCAGTGCACCGCCTCGACGTAGTCGTCGAAGTGCTCCGCGCCTTCCGGGAAATAGGCGAGGTCTTTATCCGGTACCTGGATATTGTTTTTCTGAAGATCCTTCTTGGCGAGCTCGATGAAGTACGTGCCGATGGCGTTGCCGATGTTGCGGCTGCCCGAGTGCAGCATCACCCACACGTGGTTCGCCTCGTCGAGGCAGACCTCGATGAAGTGGTTGCCGCCGCCGAGGGTGCCCATCTGCCGCACCCAGCTCGAGTTCTTCCCGACGCGCCGTTCGATGCCGGGGTGCTTCTCGAGGATCTTCTTCAACGATGATTTGAACGGGGAAGCTGCCTGGACGTGCGCCCGGTCCTCGTCGTGCTGCTCATGGCCGACCGGCACGTCGCGCGAGATCTGCCCGAAGACCTTCTTCAGCGCCTTTTCGTCGAGGTCATTGCCGGTGAGCGACAGGCGCGCGGCCATCATGCCGCAGCCGATGTCGACCCCGACGGCGGCCGGAATGATCGCGTGCACGGTCGGGATGACGGAGCCCACCGTCGCGCCGATGCCGAGGTGCACGTCGGGCATCGCCGCGACGTGGTGGTGCACAATCGTCAACTTCGAGAGGTTGAGGAGCTGCTCGCGCGCCTGGGGCTCGATTTCGTCGGTGTAGACCTTGACGGGGACGAGGCCCCCGGTCAGCTCCTGTCGCACGGGCATGCCGTATTCTCCGGCAAGCCGCGTGCCCTAGCCTAGCTTGAGGAGCTTGATCGCGTTCTGCTTGAGGATGAGCGGCCTCACCTCGGGCTTGATGGCCAGCTTGTCGAATTCCTCCATCCAGCGCGTGGGCGAGAAGACCGGGTAGTCCGAGCCGAAGAGGATCTTGTCCTTGAGAAGCGTGTTCGCGTATTGGACCAGGATCGGCGGGAAATACTTCGGCGACCAGCCGGAGAGGTCGATGTAGACCTGCGGCTTGTGCGTGGCGACGGAGAGCGCTTCTTCCTGCCACGGGAACGACGGATGCGCGATCACGATGGGCATGTCGGGGAAGTCGGCCGCCACGTCGTCGAGGAGCATCGGGTTCGAGTACTTCAGGCGCAGCCCGCCGCCGCCCGGCGTCCCGGCCCCCACGCCGGTCTGGCCGCTGTGGAAGAGCGCCGGCAGCTTCGCCTCGGCGATCACCTCGTAGAGCGGATAGGCCATCGGGTCGTTCGGGAAGAAGTCCTGCACCGTCGGGTGGAACTTGAAGCCCTTCACCCCGTATTCGCGGATCAACTTTTTCGCGAGATCGACGCCAGCCTTTCCGCGGTGAGGGTTGACGCTGGCGAAGGGAATCGCGACGTCGGAGTGCTTGTGCGCGAGCTCGGCGATCTCCTCGTTGCTGATCTTGCGGCTCGCGCCCTTCTCGCCGTCGACGGTGAAGACGACGAAGGCCATCTTGAGCTTGCGGTACATGTCCGCCATCTCCGGCACCGTCTGGTGCTGCGGCGCGTAGCGGAAATAGCGGCCCATCGCCTCCTGCGATTCGGAGGGCGCGTCGTCCACCTGCAGGGCGGACTTCCACGCGTGGGTATGCACATCGATCGCAACGAGATCTTGGAGATTCATTTTTCCCCGGAAGACGAAGTGGAATACACCCGGTTGACGATGTCGGCGCGCCGCTTCAGCACTGCCTTCTGGTTGATGGTGCCCTTGTCCGTCACCTCGCCCGCGTCGAGCGAAGGCGGCTCGTCGAGGATCGCATAGCGGGCGATGCGGTTGGAGCTCCCCGTCGAGGCGAGCGACTTCATTTTCTCGTCGAAGGCTCTTGCATCGAATTGATTCGAAGGGAAAACCAGCGCGGCGAGGTCGTCGCGCCCTTCGCCGGCGATCACCACGTCGCGCACCATCGGCGCAAAGTGCTCGATGAACTGCGCCCGCAGCGGCCCGATGTGCACCCAGGTACCGGTGGAGAGCTTGAAGTCCTCGGAGAGCCGGCCGCGGTAGACGAGCCCGAGCTTCGCCTCGCGCGCGTCCTCGAAGACGAACGAGTCGCCGAGGCGATAGTAGCCCTCCTCGTCGAACGCCTGGCGCGTGAGCTCGGGCTGCCGCCAGTAGCCCGGCGTGATGTGCGGCCCTTTGATGCGCGCCTCGTATGCCCCCGTTCCGGGGACCGGGACCAGCTTCAGGTCCACGCCCGGCGGCGGCAGGCCCATGTTCGCGGCGTTGCTCGTGTCCCACACCCGGCCCAGCGTGAAGGGGCCGGTCTCCGTCGAGCCGAGGCCCGTGCCGAAAAGGATCTCCTCGCCGCAGGTCTCGTAGGCGAGGCGCTTGATCCCGTCGAACACGTGCTGCGAGACGCCGGCGCCGGCAAACCACAGGAGCTTGAGCCGGCTGAAGAAGTTTTCCCTCAGCTTGCCGTCGGCGCGCAGGTAGGGAAGCAGCGCCTCGTAGCCCTTCGGCACGTTGAAGTAGAAAGTGGGCGCGATATCGCGCAGGTTCTTCACCGTCGTCTCGATGGCGCCGGGAAGCGGCTTGCCTTCGTCGATGTAGAGCGAGCCGCCGTTGTAGAGCGTCACGCCGAAGTCCTTGTTGCCGCCGGCGGTGTGATGCCACGGCGCCCACTCCACCATGACCGGCGGCTCGTCCTGCATGAACGCGAGCGTCTCGCGCGCCATGGACTGGTTCGAGCACCAGACGCGCTGCGTGTTGATGACGGCTTTCGGCTGCCCGGTGGACCCGGAGGTGAAGAGGAACTTGGCGATGGTGTCCGGCGAGACGCGCCCGTGCGCGGCGTCCACTTCCGGTCCCGCGGGCGCGGCGTCCAGGCGGTGGAAGTCCTCGCGGAAGACCACCTCGACCTCGGCAGGCACGGCGGTCTCGATCGCCCGGCCGAAGGCGCCCTCCAGCGACGCGTAGACGAGCCCCGGCGTGAGCAGGGAGATGATGCTCTTCAGCTTGGAGAAGTCGGTCGACAGCAGCGAATAGGCCGGCGAGATCGGCGCATACGGAATGCCGGCGTACATCGCGCCGAGCTCGATGAGCGCATGCTCGATGTCGTTTCCCGAGAGGACGACGATGGGCCGGTCCTGCGACAGGTTCCTCTTCAGGAACGCGGAAGCGATCCGCCTGGCGCCTTCCCTCACTTCGGCATAGGTGAAGGTTTGCCAGCGAGTGCCGATGCCCGCCTCGCGCTGCGCGAAGAGAACGCGGTCGGGCGCGGCCGAGGCCCAGTAGTCGAGCTTCTCGGTGATCTTCTCCGGGTACGGCGGCAACGCGTGCGGCGAGCGCAGGTGGATCGCGCCGTCGCGGCGCTTCTCGACCTCGACTTCGGGCGAAGCGAGGCGCACCGCCCGGACGGGATGTGCCATTCCTAGGGCTTCGCGGCGGGCTTCGGCGCCGGCTTGGTGGCGGGGTCCCAGTGTTCCGCGATCTTGCCGTCGGCGAGGCGGAACATGTCGAACCAGGTGGTGCTGTACTTCTTCGCCGGGTCGGCCGGGTCTGGATATTCGCGCGCGAACGCCATGACGACGTAGTCGCCGTCGGCAAGCATGGCGACGAGCGGCGCCTTGACGCGCGGCTCGACCGGCACGGGCTTCCGGACCTTGCTGAAGAAGTCGATGAACGCCTGGCGCCCGGTGGGCACGTTCGGGTTGTGCTGGATGTAGCCCTCCGCCATGTACTTCGGCGCGAGGTCCATGTGCGCAGCCTCGAACACCTCGCGCCAGAAGTCGTAGACGAAGCGCTTGTTCTTCTGCGCCTGCGCATCGCCCGAGCGCAACAGGGCCTCCTGGTCGGCCGCGGGCGTGACGGGCATCTGCGCGAGCGCGAGGAGCGGAAGGGAAAGCAGGATGGCGAGGCAGGTTCTCATCGGGTCAGCTTCTCCAGTAGGCGCAGCAATTGTCGCCTTTCGGCCTTCTTCAGGGAGCGGGTCTTTCGCAGGTCGAGGTCCAGGACCCGGCGCTTCATGCGCTCCACGAGCTGCTCGCCCTTGCGGGTCAGGTGCAGGCCCCACGCCCGCCGGTCGTCGGGGAGGTGCCGGCGCTCGACCAGGCCGCGCGCCTCGAACCAGTCGGTCACCAGCATCGCCCCCGAACGGGCGATGCCCAGCACGCTGCCGAGCGCGCTCTGGCGGATGCCGGGATTGGCGCCGATGATGACGAGCGCGGTAAAGCGCGGCGGCGTGATCTGCAGCCCGCGCTCCTTCCCGCGCGTGGCCTCGTGGAACGCGACGAACATCGCCACCTGGGCGCGTCTGAGGGAATACCCCAGAAGCTCGTCGAGCACGTCATAATCCAGCCCCGGGACGCGCGCGATCGGCGTCAGGACGCGGGGGCGGTAAGGGGATATCGTGCCGTTTCCGCGAGCTCGCATTGACCGCTAAATTGTAATCGTCTATAACAATCGGCGTCACCCGAGGAGGATCCCAATGAAGAGAAGGCAATTCACGCAGGCGCTCGCGGCCTCCGCCGCGCTCGCCGGCTTTCCCGGCATCGTCCGTGCGCAGTCGCAGAAGCTCAAGGTCGGCGTGATCCTGCCGCGCTCGGGCTACCTCAGCTTCATCGGCCAGTCGTGCCAGAAAGGCGCCGACCTCGCGCCCGGCGTCATCAAGGAGATGCTCGGGGTCGACATCGAGCTCATGAACGCCGACTTCGAGACCAACGTCGACATGGCGCGCACGCGCGCCGAGCGCCTGATCCAGGAGGGCGCGCACGTCCTCGTCGGCCCGTTCGACTCCGGCGCGGCTTCCGCCATCGCCCAGGTCGCCGAGCAGCGCGGCGTGCCCTTCATCATCAACATCGCCGCCGCGCCGCAGATCACCGAGCAGGGCTACAAGTACGTGTTCCGCAACTTCCAGACCGCGATCGACATCGTCCGCAACGGCCTGGACCTGATCGGCGATCTGTTCCGCGCGACGAACAGCGTGCCGCGCACCGCCGTGTACATGCACGTGAACGACACGTTCGGCCAGGCCATGACCGGCGGCATCCAAAGGATGCTTCCCGCACGCACGCAGCTGCCGTTCAAGATCGTCGACACGATCTCCTACGACCCGGCCGCCAAGGACCTGACCGTGGAGGTGTCGAAGGCGAAGGCGAGCAATGCCGACTTCCTCCTCCTGGTCTGCCGCCTGAACGACGCCATCATCCTGCGCCGCGAGATGGTGAAGCAGCGCTGGAACCCAATGGGCATCATCAGCCCGGGCTCGCCCGGCATGTACGAGGAGCAGTACTTCAAGACGCTCGGCAAGCTCTCCGAGTACTCGATCTCCAACGTGCCCTGGTACAACCCGAACGCCAAGCTCACGAAGATCGTCGAGAAAGCGTTCCTCAAGCAGAACCCGAAGGACAAGCTGGTCTTCCACGGCCTGAACGCCGGCTTCACGTTCGAGGCGATCTACATCGCCGCCGACGCGTTCAAGCGCGCGCGCTCCACCGACCCGAAGACGCTGGCCGACGCCATCCGCCAGACGAACATCACCGAGAAGATGACGCTCGGCGGGCCGATCAAGTTCAACGCCAAGGGCCAGGTCGAGGGCATCGGCTCCGCGTGCGTGCAGAACCTGAACATGCTGCCGACGGTGGTGTTGCCGCAGAGCGCTGCGACGGCGAAGCCGGTCTTCCCGGTGCCGGGCTACAAGAAAGCGTGACCGGAAATCGGGGACGGCTACCGATTTATTTGCTGGACAGGCGTGCGGGAAAATAAATCGGTAGCCGTCCCCGATTTTCCGCATGGGGTTTGATCTCGTAGCGAACGTGGTCGTGGCCGGGGTCCTCACGGGCCTCGTCTACGGCCTGATGGCGCTCGGGCTGTCGGTGATCTTCGGCGTCGTGCGGGTGGTGAACTTCGCGCACGGCGAGATGATGACCATCGCCATGTACGCGGCGACCGCCCTCTTCGCCGCCTGGGGCGTCGACCCCTTCCTCGCCATCCTGCCCGTCTCGGTCCTCTTCTTCGGGCTGGGCTACTTCCTCCAGCGCGGATTCATCAACCCGTTCATCACCCGGCCGGAGCACTCGCAGTTCATGCTGCTCGTCGCGGTCGCCATCATCCTCGTGAACGGGCTGCTGATGGTCTTCGGCCCCGACGCGCGCAACGTCCAGGTCGACTACCAGCTCGAGTCCTTCGAGCTCGGCAAGGTGCTCGTCGACAAGTCGCGGCTCTACGCCGCCGGCGCGGCGATCGCCACCGCCCTCGCCCTGTTCGCCTTTTTCCGCTTTTCCCTGACCGGCAAGGCGATACGGGCCTGCGCCGACAACCATCTTGGCGCGCTCGTCGTCGGGCTCAACACGAAGCACCTCTACGCCCTGACCTTCGGCCTCGGCTCGGTGTGCGTCGCGGTCGCCGGCTGCGCCATGGTCGTCCTCGTGGACGTCACGCCGGGCCTTGGCCCCTACTACACCCTCCTCGCCTTCGTGATCGTCATCGTCGGCGGCCTCGGCTCCATGGGAGGAGCGCTCCTCGGCGGCGTGCTGATCGGCGTGTCCGAGGCCCTCGCCGGCCTCTTCATCGATCCTTCCGCGAAGAGCATGTTCAGCTTCGGCCTGCTCATCCTGGTCCTCCTCTTCCGCCCGCAAGGCCTCCTGGGAAGGAAGGGGACATGAACAGGGCAAGCGCAGCGCTCGCGATCCTGGCGGTCCTGCTGATCGCCTTCCCGGCCTTCGCCGGACCGTACGCCCTGTCCGTCGCGACGCTGATCCTCTACTTCGCTTTCACCGGCCAGGCGTGGAACGTGATGATGGGCTTCGCCGGACAGCTGTCGCTCGGCCATGCGCTTTACGTGGGCGTCGCGGGCTACATCGCCGGCGGGCTCTTCTATCACCTGCAGATCCCGCCCTTCGTCGGGCTGCCGGTGGCGGTCATCGCCTGCACGGCCTACGGCCTGGTCATCGGCTTCCTCGCGTTCCGCTTCGGCATCTCGGGCGTCTATTTCGCGCTCCTCACGATCGCCTTCGCGGAATTCACGCGCATCGGCTTCGACCACCTCGGCTGGACCGGCGGCCCGGGCGGCATGTTCCTCAAGGTGGCGCAGCGCGACACGTGGGACCTGCTCAACCTCCGCGGCCCGCCGCTGATGTACTACTACTTCGCGCTTCTCCTGGCCGCCCTCGCGTTCGCGCTCTGCTCCGCCCTGCTGAAGAGCAAGGCCGGCTTCTACTGGCAGGCCATCCGCGAAAACGAGGAGGCGGCGCAGGCGCTCGGGATCAACGTGTTCCGCTGGAAGATGGCCGCGGTGGCGCTCAGCTCCGCGATGACCGCCTTCGCCGGCGTGTTCTTCGCCTTCTACTACAACAACCTCTTTCCCGAGCAGATCTTCAACATCAGCCGCTCGATCGAGATCATCCTCGGCCCGATCATCGGCGGCGTCGGCACGCTCTTCGGCCCGATCCTCGGCGCGGCGGTGCTCACGGTGCTTTCCGACAGCATCACCGAGGGGCTCGCCACGCTCGGCTGGGACTTTCCCGGCATCAAGCAGGTCTTCTACGGCGCCGTGCTGCTCGTCTGCGTGATGTTCCTGCCCAACGGCATCTGGCCGGCGCTCGCGGCGAGGCTGCGGCTGGGGCGGCGCTCGTCATGATGGCCGTGATCCAGGTCGTGTACCTGCCTTTCGTCGCCTTCATGGAGTGGCCGGCGCTCGCGCTGCTGCCGGCCGGCGTCTTCGGCGCGCTCTTCTGGCGGCGCCGGCGCTTCTTCATCCTCGCGACCGCCGTTCTCTGGGCCCTCTATGGGGCGTACGAAGCCGGGATGAAGCTCCGGATCCTCTGCGGCGGCGAATGCAATATCCGCGTGGACCTGATCTTCCTCGCGCCGTTCTTCTGGGTCGTCTCGATCGTCGCGCTCGGCTTCTTCTTCCGGCGCGGAAAGGCGGCCGATGGCGCTGCTTGAGGTCCGCGGCATATCGAAGTCGTTCCGGGGCCTGAAGGCCGTGTCCGACGCCTCGTTCGAGCTCGCCGAGGGCACGATCAACGCGCTCATCGGCCCCAACGGCGCGGGCAAGACGACGCTCTTCAACGTGATCGCCGGGGTCTACGCTCCGGACAGGGGCGTCGTTGTCTTCGACAAGGAGGAAATCCAGGGGTTGCGCCCGGACCAGGTCTGCGCCGCCGGCATCGGCCGCACGTTCCAGATCGTGAAGCCATTCGCGGGGCTCACGGTGCTCGAGAACGTCATGGTGGGCGCCTTCCTCAAGGAAAAGTCTTCTGCGGGAGCGAAGGCCGTATCGCTTTCGGTGCTCGAGCAGTTGAATCTTTCCCCTAAAGCGAATCTCCCGGCTTCCGCGCTGACGCTGCCCGACCGCAAGCGCCTCGAGGTGGCCCGCGCGCTCGCCACGCGCCCGAAGCTCCTGCTCCTCGACGAGGTCATGGCCGGCCTTCGGCCGACGGAAACCGACCAGATGGTGGAAGTGTTCCGCGCGCTCAACCGCGACGAAGGCACGACCATCCTCCTCATCGAGCACGTCATGCGGGCGGTCATGGCCCTTGCGCGCCACGTCGGCGTGCTGCACCACGGCGAGGTGATCGCGCGCGGGACGCCGCAGGAGATCGTGCGCAACGAGGCGGTGCTCGAGTGCTACCTGGGCGAGGAAACGGAGATATGAGCCCGTTCCTCGAGATCAGGAACCTGGACCTATTCTATGGCGATGCCCAGGCCCTGTCCGGCGTTTCGCTCGAAGTGCCGCAAGGCGCGATCGTCGCCATCGTCGGCGCGAACGGCGCGGGCAAGACCTCCCTCATCCGCGCCATCGCGGGCATCCAGGCAATTTCGTCCGGGAGGATCTTCTTCAAGGACAAGGAAATCCAGAACCTGCCCCCGCATCGCATCTGCAACCTGGGCATCGGCCAGGTCGCCGAGGGCCGGCAGGTCTTCCCCACGCTCACGGTGCTCGAGAACCTGCAGATGGGCGGCCTCCTGCCGCGCGCGCGCGCCAAGGCGGCGCAGGCCCTCGACGAGGTGTTCGCCATGTTCCCGCGCCTCGCCGAGCGCCGCGACCAGAGCGCGGGAACGCTCTCCGGCGGCGAGCAGCAGATGCTCGCCATCGGCCGCTGCCTCATGGGCCAGCCGGAGCTCATCATGTTCGACGAGCCGTCGCTCGGCCTCGCACCGATCGTGGTGCAGGAAGTGCTGCACGCCATCCGCGCGCTCAATGGACGCGGCATGACGGTGCTCCTCGTCGAGCAGAACGTCGCCGTGTCGCTCAAGATTTCCCAGCGGGCCTACGTCCTGGAGAACGGACGCGTGGCCATGTCGGGCGCCGGCAGCGAGCTCCTGCACGACGACCGAGTGCGGCAGGCGTACCTGGGGCTTTAGCGTTTCCCTCAGTCGGCGTGAGCGCCGGACGCGTGCACGATCTTGGCGTAGCGCTGAATGTCGTTGCGTATCAGCTCGCCAAGGGCCTGCGGCGCCATCCCGCCCGGCTCGGCGCCAAGATCGCGGATCCTCTGCGCGACCTCCGGCTCCTTCAGGATGCGGGCGACTTCCGAGTAGAGGCGGCCGACGATCTCCTTCGGCGTCCCGGCCGGCGCGAACAGCGCCTGCCAACCCTGTAATGCGCATTCCGGCGGCAGGCCCGCCTCGGTGATGGAAGGCACGTCGGGCAGCGCCGGCGACCTCGCCTCGGACATCACGGCGAGGGCGTGCAGCCGCCCGCTCCTCACCTGCGGCGCCACGGCCAGGATATTGAGAAAGCTCATCGGCACGACCCCCGAAATGAGGTCCGGCATGAGCACCCCGCTTCCCTTGTAGGGGATGTGCTCGATGTGCACGTCGGCCGCCATCTTGAACAGCTCGCCGGCAAGGTGCTCGCCCGTTCCGCTGCCGCCCGAGCCGAAGCTGTACTTGTCGGGGTTCGCTTTCAGCAGGGCGATGAGGTCGCCCACGGTGTCGACGTGCAGCTTCGCGTTCACGACCAGCACGTTGGGATAGGTGGCGAGCACGGTGATCGGCGCAAAGTCTTTCACCGGGTCGTAGTTCAGGTTCGGGTAGAGCGCCGCGTTGATCGCGTGCGAGCTGCTGGTGGCGCCACCGATGGTGTAGCCGTCGGGGGCGGACTTGGCGAGGACCGCCGAGCCTATGCCGCCCGCGAGGCCGGGCCGGTTCTCGACCACCACCGGCTGCCCGAGCGCCTGGCCCAGGCGCGGCGAAATGAGGCGGGCGAGGATGTCGGTGGGGCCGCCGGGCGGGAACACGGCGATGTAGCGAATCGGCTTGCTCGGCCACTGGTCGGCATGAGCGGAAGCCGTGGCGGCGAGGAGGACGACAGCGAGGACGCGGATCAGGGGGTTCATGCCCGAGATCTTCCGCTCATCCAGCATTAGGCCAATTCCCAATCTAGCTAAAGCATGTTAGGAATGCGGTTAATGCCCAGAGCACGCATCACCGACTGGGAGCGCCACATCGGCCGCCGCCTGAGGCTGCGGGACCTCTTCGTCCTGTTCACGGTCGTCGACGCCGGCAGCATGGCGAAGGCGGCCGCGCAGCTCGGCGTCTCCACGCCGTCCGTCTCGGCGCTGCTCGCCGACCTCGAGCACGCCCTCGGCGTCCGCCTGCTCGACCGCACGCCGAAGGGCGTACGGCCCACCCTCTATGGCCAGACGATCCTCCGGCGGGGACGCGCGGCATTCGACGAGCTGCGCCAGGGCATTCGCGACATCGAGTTCCTCGCCGATCCGGCGGCCGGCGAAGTGCGCATCGCCTGCCCCGAGTCCCTCGCCGCCTATCTCGCCCTCGTGATCGAGCGCATCGTCGCCAAGCACCCGGCTTTCCGATTCAACGTCCAGGTGGTGTCGCGGATGTCGAGCAGCGAGTTCCAGGAGCTGCTCGAACGAAAGGCGGATTTGCGCCTCGCCCGGCTGACGAAGCCGCCGGTGCGCGGAAGGTTGGGCGAGAACTACGAAGCGGAGGTGCTTTTCGACGATCCCTTCTTCATCGTGGTCGGCCGGAAAAGCCGATGGGCGCACGCGCGGACGGTCGATCTCGCGGAGCTGGCGCGCGAGCCCTGGATCTTCACGCCGGACGATGCCCTAGCGGGCCTCCTCGTCGCGGCCGCTTTTCGCGACAAGGGCCTCGAGCCGCCGAAGGCAGCGATCGAGACTTTCTCCATCCACCTGCGCAGCATGCTGGCAAGCACGGGCAAGTACGTTGCCGTGCTGCCGCGCTCCTTCCTGCGGACGAGCGGCGAGCGCTACGAGCTCAAGGCCCTTCCCGTACACCTGTCGCACCGTCCGTCGCCCGTCGCGGCGGTTACCCTCCGCAACCGCACCCTGACTCCGGCGGTCGACGTGTTTCTGCAGTACACGCGCGAAGTGGCGAAATCACTCGGCGATCATGCGAGATAAACAGCGGCTTCTCGCCGGCTGGGGCGCGGTCGCCGTCGGATTGTTCGGCTTCGCGATGGTCTTCCTGCACCCGGAGAATCTGCGTGCCGAGGCATGGGTCGCCTACGCCGGCATGGCGGCCTTCGTCCTGGCCGGCGCCTCGCTCCTCTTCCGCGAGTACGGCGCCCGTCGCGCCGGCGAATGGCTGACGCTGGCGACGGTGCTCGGCATGCTGGTGGTCTCGGCCTGGATCTCCTTCGGCCCCGGACCGAGGAACTGCACCGCCCTCCTTTTCTTCATCAATACCGCTGCCGCAGAATGGGCCTGCCGCGGGGCGTTCGGCGTCGGGACGCTGCTTCTCGTCGTCGTGCTCGCCATGGTGGCGCGGCGGCTGCTCCGGTGAGTACACTGTCCCGCAAGGAACGCTCGTTGCAAGCCGATGCCCATGGACCCGCCGCAGGGGGACCTGCCGTTCTACCGTGAGGCGCTCAGGCGCCTGGTCACGTCGCGGATCGCGGAGCTGGCCCGGCCGCAGAACGAAGCCGAGCTGACCCTTCTCGAATCGGACCTCGCCCATATCCAGGCGCCGAAGTTCGGCCGATGCGAGGCCTGCGGCGCGGCGATTGATTTCGCGCGCCTGCTCGCCGACCCCGGCATCCGCTTCTGCGGCCGGTGCGGGCAGCATTATTTCTGGGAGCAGGACGTGAACTATCGCTTCGTCTGGCGCGTGGGCACGGCCTACGAGCGCCAGCCCGATCCGATGGGCAGCATCGTCGGCAAGACGCGCTGGGAGCTGCCCGCGCTCAACATGAGCGAGGCGGACTGGGACCGGCATCGCGCCGACCTCGCGGCTCGCCGCGCCTTCACCGACTTGATCATCTGCCGCCCGACGCCCTCCGGAGGGCAGCGCTGGATCAGCATCAGCGGCCGGCCCATCTTCGACGAGAGCGGAGCCTTCAAGGGCTACCGGGGCTACGCCCGGGAGCTGCCGGGCCCGCCGAGCCGCTAGACGCAAGGCGCCGAAGGAACCGGTAGCCGTACACCCGCTGGCGGATGTTCCGGGCGTCGTGGCGCAGCTGGCGGGACACCCTCACGAGACGGCGCGCCTCCTCCATCGTGGCAAGCGCGCATTCCCAGGTGCTCATCCGCTTCATGGCCGCCTCGTTTTCAGCAAGGGAAGTGCCCGTCCAGGAGTCACTTTGCGCGCCGGCGTAACAGCTCGTTTTGCCGACGAGCCTGGCCAATCAGCTCACGTTGCCGCCGCTGGAGCTCTCGAAGCGTGCGCATCAGCGCTTGCATCTGCTCGCGCTGGCGCTGGCTCTCCTCGACGAGGAGGTCGGTCTCGGACGCGACCACCTTCGCGTGGTTCTGGGCGACCAGGAGGTCTTCGCGGCCGAGCTCCATGGGCGCCGGGCATGCACGGGCCATGCCAGCTAAGATGCGCCCGTGTCGAAAGGGCGACTCGAGGCGTTCTCCGACGGCGTGCTCGCCGTCATCATCACCATCATGGTGCTGGAGATGAAGGTGCCGCATGACGCCGGCCTTCCCGCGCTCGCGCCGGTGCTGCCCGTCTTCCTGACGTACGTGCTCAGCTTCGTCTACGTGGGCATCTACTGGTCGAACCACCACCACATGTTCCATGCGGTCCACCACGTGAACGGGCCGGTGCTGTGGGCGAACCTGCACCTGCTCTTCTGGCTGTCGCTCGTTCCCTTCGTCACCGGCTGGATGGGCGAAAACCACTTCGAGCGGCTGCCGGTCCTCGCCTATGGCGTGGTCCTCTTGTGCTCGGCGCTCGCCTACACGATCCTTACGCGCTCCTTGCTCCGCATCCATGCGAAGGACTCGCTCTTCGCGCGCGGGCTCGGGTCGGACGCCAAGGGTAACGTCTCGCTGGCCCTCTACGCCGCCTCGATTGCCGCCGCGTTCTTCTGGCCGGCGGCCGCGTGCGCCGGCTACGTCGCGGTGGCGGCGATGTGGATCGTCCCCGACCGTCGCTTCGAGAAGCTCCTGCAGGAAGACAAGCGCGAGCGATGAAGAAGAAGATCGTCGTGAACGACCGGATGCAGAAGGGCTACGCGTACTTCCGCACCGAGCCGCCGGGCCGGAACTTCCACCCCGAGTTCAAGCCCGAGCTCACGCCCAAGCAGATGCTCGCCATCGGCGTCTTCGGGGGGAAGTACATGACCGACTGCCGCAAGGAATTTCCTGCCGATTGGTTCGACAAGGCGAAGTTAAGCAGCTCTTTTTCCAATCCAAAAATCAATTGCTTCGGCGTCTCCGCGTCACAGCCGCTGTCCGTCTGGAAGAAGAAGGGCTGGATCCACCCGGACGACCCGCGCGGCTGGTTCCAGTGGTACTGCCGCTACTGGATGGGCCGCCGCGGGCCGGACGACGAGCGCCAGGTCGCGCGCTGGAAGGCGATCCGCCGCCATCTCGCGCAGATCAAGCGCAACTGCCGTCGGGGCGATCTGCTCTGCCGGCCGCGCCAGCGGCAGGCGCTCCTGCACTGGGCCTACGACGCGCGGCGCATCTGAGCCGATGATTGCCCGGCCGCCTCGAAGACGAGGTTGACGAGGCGCGGGTCGGCCATCTTCTGCTGCTCCGGCGCGAGCACCTGGTAGAGCGCGCGGGCGCGGTCGGCGGCGTCCTCGAGCGCGGCGAAGCGGTTGCGCGCCGCGTCCACGGCGCGGTCGAGCCGCTGCAGGAGGGTGACCGGCTCCGTCCGGGGGTCGAGCCGCTGCTGCCGCTCGCGGTCCGACGAGATCGCGCGCACGCTGTCGGCGTAGCGCTGCCACGCGGTTTCCTGCTCCTGGCGCAGCTTCAAGTCCTCGTGGAACTCGAAGAGCGCGGTCTCCAGCATGTTGACCTGCGGCTTCTGCAGCTCGCCGCCCTTGCCCTTGTCGCGCCCGTCGCCGGTGCCGGCGCCGCCGCGGCTGCGACGCCCGCCGGGAAAGCCGCCGCCCGGGAAGCCGCCCCCCAGCTGGGCGAGCGCCGCGCCGGAGAGGCTCACGAGGGTCGCGCCGAGGAATATCCTTTTCTTCATTGTCAGGTTACCAATCGATACAAATTGCGCGAGTCGCCGCAACGATCGCGTCCTAGGATTGTTCAACGAAACGAAGCGGAGCGCACCATGAAAAGACTGACGATGATGAAAGCCGGCGCGGCCCTGATGGCGAGCCTTGTGCTCGCGACGCCAGCGCTCGCGCAGCGGCACGAGCGCGAACGCGAGCACGAGCACGAACGCGATCGGGAGCACTACCGCACGCCGCACTGGGTGTTCGACGACCGTTTCCACCACAACCACTACTACCCGGCGCCGGGCTACGCCATCGCCGCGCTGCCGGGCGGCGCGCTCACGATCAGTTTCCGCGGCGGACGCTATTTCTACCGGTCGGGCGTCTGGTTCACGGTCGGCGGCCCGGGTTACGTGGTCGCGCGGCCGCCGGTCGGAATCGTCGTGCCGGTGCTTCCGCCGGCGTACACGACGGTGTACCTGGGCGGCGTTCCGTACTACTACGCAAACGACGTCTACTACATGGCCGGCCCCGGCGGCTACGTCGTCGCCCAGCCGCCCATGGATCCCTCAGTCGCGGCGGCCCCGGCGCAGCCGCCAGCCGCAGCCCCCGCCGCGCCGGCCCCATCGCCGGGCACCTGGTACTACTGCGACTCGAGCAAGGCGTATTACCCGTACGTGCAGGAGTGCAAGGAAGGCTGGCGCGCCGTTCCCGCCACGCCACCCGCGGCCCGATAATCGGAGGCATGCCGCTTCGCGCCGAGCTGCGCTGCGCGTCGATCCCGTTCATCGGCGCCTTCGCCGACCACTACTGGTTCGTCGTCTGGGACGACGCGCGGAAAAGCTGCGATCGCTGGGAAGTCTGGCAGCGCAAGGACGCCGGCGGCGCGAGCTTCGGCCATGTCCATTGCAACCTGAAGCACCCGGACGCCGGCGTGGGCGGTGGCAGAATGCGCGTCGTGGCGCGATGGGAAGGCGCGCACGCCACGTCCATCCAGGAAATTCTTTCCCGGGTGAAGGAAGACAAGGCGTATCCCTTCGCGCATCGCTACCGGCCCTGGCCGGGGCCGAACAGCAACACCTTCGTCGCCTGGGTGCTGCGGCAGGCCGGAATCCGCTTCCGGCTGCCCTGGAAGGCGATCGGAAAGGGATATCGATGGCCCGGCGGTTGATTTCCTCAGGGTCGCGCTTCGAGCGCGAGATAGGCTACTCGCGCGCGGTCGTGGAGGGCCCGTGGATCTTCGTCTCCGGCACCACCGGCTTCGACTATTCGAACATGACGATCTCGGAGGACGTGGCGCAGCAGGCGGAGCAGTGCCTGCGCAACATCTCGGCGGCGCTCGTCGAAGCGGGATCCAGCCTCGCCGACGTCGTGCGCGTGCGCTACATGCTGCCGCGCCGCGAGGACTTCGAGGCGTGCAAGCCGGTGCTCGGCAAGTATTTCGGCGCCGTGCGACCCGCCGCGACCATGCTCGTCGCCGGGCTGCTTGAGGAGCGCATCAAGATCGAGATCGAGGTGACGGCGCTCAAGAAGTAGCCGAAAGGACCACAAGAAAAGCGACTATGCCCTACAAGGGGCGAAAGGGCATCCCGTGCAAGATGGGTGCCCATGAAACAGCCCGACGTCTGCCCCTCGACGCACCGCAACGCCAACATCCACGTGCGCTGCCTGCACGAGGCCTGCATCCTCCTGGGCGGCGAGCATAACCTCTCCCGCTTCCTGGGCGTCGAGGTGACGCTCGTCGAGTCCTGGCTGAACGGCACCGGCACGCCGCCCGACTGGGTGTTCGTGCGCTGCACCGACCTGATCATGGGAGCCGCGAAGCCCTAGGTCTTCAGCGCCTCGAGAAAGACGCGCACCTTGGGCGGCATGAGCCGCCGCCCGGGCAGCAGCGCGTAGAAGACGAGCGGCGCGCAGCCGAATTCCGGCAGCAGCTCCACCAGCTTCCCCTCCTTCACCTCCTGCGCGCAGAAGGTGCGCACGATGCGCGAGATGCCTAGCCCGGCGACGGTGGCCCGCCGGCGCACGTCGGCGTTGACGCTGCGAAGGCGCGGGCGGATGGGGACGCGGTGCTCGTGGTTTTCCGCATCGAGGAAAGTCCATTCGGCGTCCATCGTCGAGGCGATCGCCGGGAGCTCGGCGAGGTCTTCGGGCGCGCGCAGGCTGCGAAAGCGCTCGAGCAACGCAGGCGCGGCGTACAAGCCGCGCGCGATGGGATACGCGCGCTGCGCGACGCGCCCGCTGTCGGGGCCCTCGTCGAAGTTCGAGAAGACGATGTCGTAGCGCCGGTCGAGGGGATCGACACGCCCGTAGTCGACGTCGAGGTCGATGCGCAGGTCCGGGTACTTTGCGAGCATGGCGCAGGCGACGGCGCCCAGGTGGTGCGCGCCGAACTCGTAAGGCGCCGCGATGCGCAGCGTCCCGCCGACCACCTTGCCTCGCGCCAGCGCGTCGATGCGGATCTCGCGCAGGCGCTGGAACATGCCGCCCGCGTCCTGGTAGAGCGACTCGCCGGCCTCCGTCGGCTTCACGCGCCGCGTCGTGCGCTGGAGCAGCCGGGCGCCGAGCTCCGTCTCCAGCCGCGCGACGGAGGCGCTGATGCTCGATTTCGGCCGGCTCATCGCCTTCGCGGCCGCCGTAAAGCCGCCCCGCTCGATCACCTGGCAGAAGGCCTCGACGTCGTTCCAATCCATTGTTCAGGATTCTGAACAATGTTTCCACGAATGGCAATTTATCCCAGGTCAAAAAAAGCATTTAATGAAACACCAAACCGAGGACCCGCCCATGGCTGCCCCCGCCGGAACGTTCCTGATGAATTGCTGGTACATGGCCGCGTGGGACCACGAGCTCATCGACGGCAAGCTGCTCGCGCGCACCATCCTGGAGGAGCCGATGCTCCTCTATCGCGGCGAAAGCGGCCGCGCCGTCGCGCTCGACAACCGCTGCTGCCACCGCGGCGCGAAGCTCTCGAACGGGCGGATGGAAGGCGACGACATCCGCTGCATGTACCACGGCCTGAAATTCGACCCGACGGGCAAGTGCATCCAGATCCCCGGCCAGGACAACATCCCTAAGGGCCTGGGCGTGCGCAGCTACCCGGTGGTCGAGAAGCAGAACATCGTCTGGGTGTGGATGGGCGAGGTCGCCAAGGCGGATCCGGCGCTGATCGTGGACATTCCCTATCTCCAGAACCCGGCGTGGCGCGGCGTGCCGGACTACATGCACTACGACGCCAACTACCTCCTCATCGTCGACAACCTGTCGGACTTCGCGCACCTCGCCTTCGTGCACACGAAGACGCTTGGCGGCACGGAGGAGTACGCCTACAAGTCGAAGCCGCTCGCGATCGAGCGCCTCGAGGACGGCTTCCGCGTCGAGCGCTGGCACATGAACGCGCCGATGCCGCCCTTCCTCAAAAAGTTCTGGCGCGGCGTGCCGAACGTGGACCGGCGCAACATCGGCCGCATGCACGTCCCGGGCATCTTCTTCCTCGAGTCGCTGTTCTCGCCCGCGGGCCTCGGGCTGGAGAAGGGGAGCCGCGAGGGCGCCAAGGAATACCGCAACTGCCAGTTCTTCACGCCCGAGACGCGCTCGAGCACGCATTTCTTCTGGAACTACCTGCACGACCACGACCTCGACGATCACACGATCGCGCTGTCGCTCCGAGACAGCATGGTGCAGGGCTTCCTCGAGGACAAGTTCATCATCGAGGGCCAGCAGCAGATGCTCGACGCCGATCCGTCCTTCAAGTTCCACGGCATCGTGTCGGACGCGCCGCTCGCCCATTTCCGCAGAACGCTCGAAAAGAGGATCAAAGATGAAACAGAAATTCGTGATCGCGCCCCACTTCAGGTTGCACGAGTGGGTGGCTGAAGAAAAAGGCTACTTCAAGGCCGAAGGGCTCGACTACGAGTTCAAGGGCGTCTGGAAGACGCACCACACGCCGGACAAGTCCGGCGCGTTCCAGAACATCGAGAAGGGCCTCGAGTCGAACGTCTCCTGCGCCTGCCACTGGACGGTGAACGTCGCTGCGTCCAAGGGCCACGGCAAGCTCTACGCCGATGCCTACTCGGTGGCGCCGGCCGCGGTGTTCGTGCCGCCCGAGTCCGACATCAAGCACCCGCAGGACCTGAAGGGCGTGCCGATCTCGGTCGGCTACCAGTCCGGCAGCCACTACTCGACCATCCAGGCGCTCGAGCAGTACCTCGACCCGAAGGACATCAAGCTCTCCTTCTCGGAAGGGATCCTCTTCGGGCGGATGGAGAACCTGATCGACCGCAAGACGCCGGCGGCGGCGCTCTTCAGCGGCCCCTACTACTTCCTCGAGCAGCTCGGCTTCCGCAAGGTGATCGACTCGACGTTCATGATCGCCACCATGCTCACGGGCGATCCGGACGCCGACGACGTGAAGAAGTATTTCCGCGCGCTGCGGCGCGCGCAGCGCGACATCGACCTGCGCCCCGAGCTCTACACGAAGCACTACCGGCACGAGTTTCCCGACCGCTTCCAGGACCAGATGGACACGCGGCGCTGGGGCCCGGGCGAGCGCATCGTGTTCGAGCCCTACACCCGCGAGACGTTCGAGGATTCCTTCAAGTGGATCCGCGAGCACGGCATCTTCGAGGGCAACGACATGGGCCTCGGCAAGTACGAGCGGGCCACCGTGTCGCTGGGCTTCTAGCGTTTGAAAATAAGGAAGTACAGCAGGTAGGCGAGGACGCCCAGCAGCACCAGGAACGACGCCACCACGCCGACGAGCAGCGCGACGAAGAGGCGGCTCTGCCGCCGGGACTTGCGGGGCTCGTCGAGCCAGGCGTTCAGCAGGCGCACGTTGCGCTGGTTCGCCTTCCACGCGGCATCGAAGACGTCGCCGGCGAAGGGAATGATGCCCACCACGCCGTCGACGCCGATGTTGAAGGCCATGCGCCACAGGAGGCTTCTCGGTGCGCCGAGGCGCGCCGCCTCGCCCATGATGTAGCTGGCGAGCACGACGCCCACCAGGTCGCCGAGGAAGGGCACGAGGCCGATCACGGCATCCAAACCCACGCTCAGCCGCGTGCCGGGAATGGGGATGGAGCTGTCGAGCAGCCAGGCGAGCCAGTTCAGGCGCTCGCGCGTCTGCGCGACGCCCGGCTCTTGGACCGACTGCACCCTGCCCTGCGAATCGACCGATATGACGCGGTTCGCCATGCCGGATTGGACAGCGGAAATCGGTAGACGTCCCCGATTTACAGGTTCTTGAGGAGGGCGACGGGGAAGCGATCGAGGAGCTGGGCGACGTGGATGCCCTCCCCCGCGATCTCGTAGCGCTTGCCGGTCAGCACGTCTTCGTAGCACCCCGGCGGGACGGGCAACCGGGCCTCGCCCCAGGCCGCGGCGGGAATCATCGCCTCGCCGTCCTTGAGCAGGTGCGCGAAAAGCCGCGGGGCGACCGCGATCACGCTTCGCCCGCGGTTTTGCAGCATGAAGCTGCAGACGCGCTCTTCCGAGCCCGCGTCCGCGTACAGCGCGGTATACGAGGGCTCGAGGAAGAGCTCCGGGCGCTCGCAGCGCAGCTTCAGCCCCTGCCGGATGACGTGCATCTTCGCTTTTCCGGCGGACAGGTCCTTGACCAGGTCCTCGGGGGACGACGATTCGCCGATCCAGGCCATCCGCTTCCGATAGTCCACCGGACGGCGGTTGTCCGGATCGACGAGGCTGTAGTCCCAGAGCTCCGTGCCCTGGTAATAGTCGGGCACGCCCGGCGAGGCGATCTTCAGCACCGCTTGCGAGAGTCCGACGAGCAGGCCGAGCCGCGCGACCCGCGCAACCACCTCCTCCACGTCCTTCAGGAACACCTTGTTCGACAGCGCCCCGGCCACGAACGCCTGCAGCGCCGCCTCGTACTCCGCATCGGGGTTGACCCAGCTCGTGCGCTCCTTGGCCTCGCGCACCGCCTTGAGCATGTATGCCGATAACCGCTTTTTCAATTCTTCGATCTGCTTTTCATCGGGAGAAGCAGCCGGCCAGATCCCTATCAGGACCTGATAGAACAGGTACTCGTCCTTCGGATGCGGCGCGGGCGTGCTGCGCGTGAGGAGGTTCCAGCGCCGCAGCGTCAAGCGCCAGCCGGAAGCGAGCTCCGAGAGCACCACCAGCCGCGCGCGCACGTCCTCCGAGCGCTTGGTATCGTGCGTGGAGGTGGCGATCATCGTGCGCGGCCAGTGCTTCGCGCGATCCTCGCTCGCGGCGTGGAACGCCTTGAGCGAGGTGCCGAAGCGCGCCGGCTCGCCGCCGACTTCGTTCAACGCGACGAGGCGGTGGTAGCGGTAGAACGCCGTGTCCTCCACGCCCTTCGCCACGACCGGCGCGGTGAATTGCTGGAAGCGCAGGGCGAAGTCGAGAATCTCGTTCTGCCTTTCCTTCCTCTCCGGGGAGATCTCGAGGAGGAGGACCGAGCGTATGAAATCGAACACGCTCGGGTCGGCGGTATGGCTGGCCCGCTTCGCCTTGCCGATCGCCCAGTCGATGTGCTTCCGGTCCGCCTCGCTCGCGCCGGCCGCCGTGACGTAGGTCCGGTACACCGGGAAGCGCGCGGCCACCTCGCGCAGGGCGAGCCGCAGGCCGCTCGCCGTGTAGTCGCGGGTGAAGCGGTTCCCCGAGGCGATGCGCGCAAGCCGCGTCGCGAGCCGGTGCAGGTCCGCCGAGAGCGTCGTGTTCATGATCAGCATGCGGCTCTCGTAGGAGATCTGCTCGAAGGGCCGCCGGTCGCCGGTGAAGCGCTGATAGATGCGATCGAACAGCCGCTCGGAATTTCCATCGACGAACAAGCCCGTGAGCAGGTTGGCGAACCGATACCCCGTGGTTCCATCCACCGGCCAGTCCTCCGGGAGGCTCTCGTGGTCGGCGACGATCTTCTCGACCACGAGCCACGGATGGCCGCACTTCTCCTGCAGGCGCCGGAAGTACGTCCTCGGGTCCGCGAGGCCATCGGGGTGGTCCACCCTCAACCCGTCCACGCCGGGCCGATGAGCCAGCTCCGCCACCAGGCCGTGCGTCGCCTCGAATACCGCGGGGTCCTCTTGCCGCAGCGCCGCGAGGTCCACGATCTCGAAGAAACGCCGGTAGTTGATCTCGTCGCCCGCGACCCGCCAGTACGCGAGGCGATAGTGCTGCTTCTCCAGCAGCCGGTGCAGCGCGAGCGCGCCTTTCGTCTTTCCCTTCAGGGCCCTGTTCAAGGGAAAGAGATGGTCGAAATAGCGGACGCCGTTCTTTTCGAGCTTGATGTCGCCGTCTTCCAGCGCCTGCCCGTAATGCTTGCCGAGGATGCCCAGCAGCACCTTGCCCCAGAGCTCCCGCTTCGCGGGCAGCCAGTCGATGTCGAAGTAGCGCGCGTACGGCGACGCGCGGCCGCGCGCGAGCACGTCCTGCCACCAGGCGTTGTCGCCGTGCAGGACGCCCATGTGGTTCGGCACGATGTCCATCACGAGCCCCATGCGGTGCCGCACGAGCTCCGCGACGAGCGCATCGAGCTCCCCGCGCGTGCCGATCTCGGGGTTGATCTGGTTGTGGTCGACGATGTCGTAGCCGTGCGTGCTGCCGGGGCGCGCCTTGAGGAAAGGCGAGGCGTAGACATGGCTCACGCCGAGCTTCGCGAGGTAGGGCACGAGCCGCGTCGCATCGGCGAAGCGGAAGCCCTTGTGGAACTGGAAGCGGTAGGTCGCGCGGGGCACGCGCGTGCGGCCGCCGCGTCCCGCCATGCTGCGCACGAGGGCCGCCATGCGCTCGTCGCCGCGCCATTGCTCGAGCGGCAGCGGCAGCTTGCGCCGCCAGTTGGGATGCTCGGCGACGGTGCCCGGCAGGTTCGCCTGCTCCTCGAGCCCGAGCACGTCCTCAGGCTGCACGACGAGCAGCTTTGCGGGCGTGCGTGCGAGGAAAGCGTGCGGATCCTCGCCCTTGAGCGCTTCCTGCAATCCTTTCTGATCCTGCTCCCGCGATTGACATTCCTTCTCGGGATCGACGCTAAGGCCCAAGTCGCGCCGAAGCGAAAGATCGCCGCCTTCGAAAAATCCCTTCCATGTGGGGAGATCGTGCGTGGTGACGCACACGAGCGCTTCGCGCGGGTAGGCCTCCGGCGGGGAGAAGCGGCCGTCGGGGAGCTTCTCGAAGAGCAACGGCCGGTAGGAAAGGACGCCGGCCTGGTTGAGCGCATGCCGGAATTCCGGCAGCACCGTGCCCAGGTCCTCGCCGACCACCAGGCAGCGCCGCGCGCGGCTTTCGCGCGCGAGGATCCCGAGGAGGTCCTCGAACGGGTAATGCACGTAGCCGCCCTGCTCCGGCTTGTTTCCGTGCGGGATCCACCACAACCGCATGAGCGACATGACGTGATCCATCCGCAGCGCTCCGCCCCGGGGCATGTTGGCGCGCAGCAGGTTGGCGAAGGGCTCGTACGCTTGCGCCGCCAGCGCGCGCGGCGAATACGGCGGCAGGCCCCAGTCCTGCCCTTTCGGATTGAACTCGTCGGGCGGCGCGCCGATCGAGACGCCGGGCGCGAACGCCGCCTGGTCGCTCCAGGTCTCGGCCCCGCCGCCATCGGCGCCGAGCGCCAGGTCGACGTACAGGCCGACCGGCATGCCGGCCGCCTGGCAGGCGGCCTGCGCCGCATCGAGCTGCTGCCGCGCCCGCCACTGCAGCCAAAGGTGGAAATCGACTCGCTTCCGGTTCTTCTTCTCGAATGCCCGCACCGCGGAAGAAGAGGGAGAGCGATACGGCTCCGGCCAGCCCGGCCAGCCGCCGCCGAACTTCTCGCGCAGCGCCTCGAAGATGGCGAAGTCGCGCAGCTCGCGGGACGCCGACCTCGCGAATGCCGCGAGCCCCTTGCGGTCCCTGAGCGCGCGATAGGCGAGCTCCAGCGCCTGGAGCTTGGCGGCCCGCACGCCGTCGTAGTCCACCAGCGGCGCGGCCTTGAGGCGCTCGATCCCCTTCCAGAACTTCTTGTCCAGCCGATGACGAACCGCGCCAAACTCCGGCAGCGCGTCCACGTCGATGTAGAGGACGTTGAGCGCGTGGCGGCTCGAGGGGCTGTAGGGACTCGTGCCGCTCGTTGCGTGCAGCGGATTGACGCCGAGGATTCCCGCGCCCATCCGGCCGGAGAGCTCGGCGAGACGGCGCAGGTCGCCGAAATCGCCGATCCCCCAGTTCCTCTGCGATCGCAGCCCGTAGAGCTGCACCGTGAAGCCCCATAGCCGGCCGCCCTCTTCCAGCAAAGGCGGCTGGAAGCATTTCGCTCGTTCGATGGAGATCTTCTTGCTGGAGAGGCGCACCCCTTCCAGCGCCGCCATCAGCGCTGCGCGCACCTGCGGGTCGATGGGCTTCGGCCGCCCCCAGACGTCGAGGTAGGACTCGGCGACTTCAGCCATCGAGGCTCCAGTTCACCGACCACGGCGCCCCCGGCGCGCCGTTCGACCAGAGGGTTCCCTTGTCCCCTCTCATGTCGATGGCCCGATCGCCGCAGTTGGCGCGCAAGCGCAAAGCACCCCAGGTGACCTCGAATGCGCACTCGCCTTTCATGGTGTATTGGCCGGAACCCCACTCCCTCGGGGCGATATGAAGCGTCCGGAGGGCAATGAGGCTCTTGTAGTGCTGGAGCCAGGCCGGGTCGACTTCGTCCCAACGCAGCACGCAACGCCGGAACGTCTCCTCGGCGATCGGATCCGGGATCTCGTCCTTGAAGGAAGCGAAGCGCTTGAACTCCTCGCGGCGGCCGTTGCGCACCGCGTCGCCGAGCTCGCCTTCGAAGTCGGCGAAGAACAGGAACGGCTGCCGGCAGCCCCATTCCTCGCCCATGAACAGCATCGGCGGCGAGGGCGCCAGGAGCAGGATGGCGCTCAACGCCTTCAATTTGCGTTCCTGCGACAGGACCACGAGGCGCTCGCCGAAGGCGCGGTTGCCGATCTGGTCGTGGTTCTGCATGAAGTCGACGAACGCCGACGGCGGCAGGTGAGCGCTGCGCTCGCCGCGCTTTTCGCTGGTGAAGGCCGAGACCTCTCCCTGGTACGCGAAGCCTTCGGCGAGGCAACGCGCCAGGTGCTTCGCCGGCGCATCGGCGTAGGCGACGTAATAGCCGTCCCGCTCGCCCGTCGCGAGGACGTGGTAGCCGTGGTGCGAGTCGTCGTTCCACTGCGCAGTGAACTTCCCGGGCCCGAGGAATCTCGCCTGGTTCGCGTCGTTCTCCAGGATCAGGTGCTTTTCACCGCATTCATCCTTCACCCGCTCGGCGAGCTCGACGAGAAAGTGCTTTGGGGAAGAATCGAAGATCGCGTGCACGGCGTCGAAGCGAAGGCCGTCGAGGCGATATTCGCCCAGCCAGTACAGCGCGTTGCCGATGAAGTACTCGCGCACCCACTCCTGGTGGAAATCGATTGCCGCGCCCCACGGCGTCTCGTGGCGGTTCGTGAAGAATTGCGGCGCGTAGGCGTGGAGATAATTTCCCTTTGGCCCGAAGTGGTTGTAGACCACGTCCAGGAACACCATGAGGCCTGCACGATGCGCCGCCTGCACCAGGTTCTTCAGCTCCTCGGGCCGCCCGTAGGCGCTGTCCGGCGCGTACGGCAGCACGCCGTCGTAGCCCCAATTGCGCCGTCCGGCGAAATCGGCGAGCGGCATGAGCTCGATGGCGGTGATGCCGGTGCTCGCGAGGTGCTCCAGCTTCTCTTCAATCCCCTTGTAGGTGCCGAGCGAAGTGAAGGTACCGACGTGGAGCTCGTAGACCAGCGCTTCGCCCCACGGCCGCCCCTTCCAGCCGCCCTCGTCCCACTCGAAAGCCGACGGGTCGATCACCTCGCTCGGCCCGTCGACGTCCTGCGGCTGGAAACGCGATGCCGGGTCGGGCACGAGCAGCCCGCCGTCGATCCGGTATCGGTACAGGTCCCCGGCCTTCGCGGACGGAACGGTCTTTTCGAAGAATCCTTCTTCTTTTCTTTCCATGGGAAGAAAAGAATCTTGAAAAGACAGTTCCACCCCCTTCGCCGCAGGAGCCCACAGGCGAAAGCGGACGCCGCCGCCAGGTATCAGCTCGGCGCCAAAGGGGTTCATTTCTTCGCTGCTGGCTTGCGTTTGGGCGCGGCGGCGCTTGCCAGGCCGTCGCGCTCCAGCAGGAATAGGAGAAGGGAGCGGCCGGTGACCTGGTAGACCGAGCCGAAGCGGTAGGTCTCGCGGGCGAGCTTCGCATCGTTGGTGTCGAGCAGGCGCGACCATTCCCTGCCCTGGCTCACCTCGGGCAGGGTGAAGTTGACGACGTCGTGGTGCGAGTTCATGACGATGAGGAGCGTCTCGTCGCTGCCCGCCTTCTTCACACCGCTCTCCTGCGCGCGGCCGTCGAGCAGCATGCCGAAGCACTTGGCGTGCGGGTCCTTCCAGTGCTCCTCCGCCATCTCCGTGCCGGCCGGCGTGAGCCAGGCCACGTCCTTCACGTCGAGCCGCTTGTTGTGCCAGCCGGCGAGGAAGCGCCCGCGGGTGAGGATCGGGTGGCTTGCGCGAATGCGGATCAGGCGGCGCGTGAACTCGAGCAGGTCCTTCCCGCCGTCGCTCATCGTGGACCAGTCGATCCAGTTGATCTCGTTGTCCTGGCAGTAGGCATTGTTGTTGCCGTTCTGCGTGCGTCCGATCTCGTCGCCGGCGAGGATCATGGGCGTGCCGAGCGAAAGCAGCAGCGTGGCGAGGAAATTGCGCTTCTGCCGCTCCCGGATATTCGCGATGGAAGCATCCTCCGTCGGCCCTTCGGCCCCGTAGTTCGCGGAAATATTGTTGGAGTTGCCGTCGCGGTTGTCCTCGCCGTTCGCCTCGTTGTGCTTGTCGTTGTACGAGACGAGGTCGTTCAGCGTGAAGCCGTCGTGGGCGGTGACGAAGTTGACGCTCGCCCAGGGGCGCCGCCCGCGCCGGTTGAACATGTCGGCGGAGCCGGCGACGCGGGTGGCGAGCTCCGAGAGCTTCCCTTCGTCGCCGCGCCAGTACGCGCGCACCGTGTCGCGGTACTGGTCGTTCCATTCCGCCCAGCCCGGCGGGAACTGGGAGACCTGGTAGCCGCCGGGGCCGACGTCCCACGGCTCGGCGATCAGCTTGAGGCTCGAGAGGACCGGGTCCTGCCGGCACGAATCGAGGAAGCCGCCGCCCTCGTCGAAGCCGTACGGCTCGCGCGCGAGGATCGTCGCCAGGTCGAAGCGGAAGCCGTCGACGCGCATCTCCTGCGCCCAGTAGCGCAGGCTGTCGTTCACCATCTGCAGCACGCGCGGATGGCTCAGGTTCACCGTGTTGCCGGTGCCCGTGTCGTTGATGTAGTAGCGCTTCTGGTCGGGAAGGAGCCGGTAGTAGCTGGCATTGTCGATCCCCTTGAAGCACAACGTCGGCCCGCCTTCGTTTCCCTCCGCGGTGTGGTTGTAGACCACGTCGAGCACGAGCTCGATGCCGACCGCGTGCAGGTGGTTCACCATCTCCTTGAACTCGTTGGCGAAGCCGGTCGCCATGTAGCGCGGCTCCGGCGCGAAGAACCCGATGGTGTTGTAGCCCCAGTAGTTGCGCAGGCCCTTCTCGGCGAGATAGCGGTCGTCCACGAACGCGTGCACCGGCAGGAGCTCGAGCGTCGTGATGCCGAGCTTTTGCAGGTACTCGATCGTGTCGGCGTGCCCGAGGCCGGAATAGGTGCCGCGCAGCCCTTCGGGCAGCCGGCGGTTGAGCTTCGTGAACCCCGCGACGTGCGCCTCGTAGAGGATCGTCTGCGGCCAGGGCCAGCGCCGCCGCCGCAGGTTTCCCCACGTGAAGGCGGGATCGATGACCCGGGACTTCTGCGCGTAGGGAGCGCTGTCCCGCTCATCGTATGACTTGTCCTGGTCGGCGTGGCCGATGATGTAGCCGAAGAGCGCGTCGTCCCACTTGAGCTGGCCGACGAGCTGCTTCGCGTACGGGTCGAGCAGCAGCTTGTTGGGATTGAAGCGGTGGCCGTTGTCGGGCTCGTAGGGGCCGTGCACGCGGTAGCCGTAGACGGTGCCCGGGCGCGCGTCCGGCAGGTAGCAGTGCCACACCTCGTCGGTGTACTCGGGCATCTCGATGCGCTCGAGCTCCTTGCGGCCGTCGTTGTCGAACAGGCACAGCTCCACCTTCGTGGCGTTGGCTGAGAAGAGCGCGAAGTTCACGCCCAGGCCGTCCCAGGTGGCGCCCAGGGGAAATGGCTGTCCTTCTCGTATCCGGGTCCTGGGCACTTATTCTTTCCGTTGGTTTCTTGGTTGCAGGACGGCTATTTCTTCCGAGGCCACCAGCGCTCGAGCATCTCGCGCGCCCAGTCCTGCCCGCCGAGGCCGAAGGCGAGCGCGAAGGCGAACACCACGCCGGCGAGGAGGATGAGGAAGGTCTGGCGGATGATGTCGCCACCGACGTTCAGCGTGTCGAGGGCGATGAGGACGACGAAGGTCACGATCGCGTACTGGGCGATGCGGCCGAGCAGGTCGGCGTCCTGGACGTGGATGTTCCGGCAGTACGCCACGATGGCGTTGGCCACGAATCCCGCGAAGTAGGCGCCGAAAGCCAGGACGAGGATCGCCACGAGCAGGCGCGGCACGAAGAGCAGCACCCGGCCGAGGAGGTCCGTGACGTAGACGAGGCCCAGGCTGTTGAAGGCGATGAGGAGCGCGGCGAGGATGACCAGCCAGTAGCAAAGGCGAGCCACGATCTCGGTCGTGTCTGCCTGGATGCCGCCGTTGCGGAGGAAGCCGTCGAGGCCGGCCCGCTCGGTCAGCACGTTGAAGTTGACCGCGCGCAGGCCGCGCATGGCGGCGTAGCGCATCGCCTTCGCCAGCACCCAGCCGGCGATGACCACGATAAGCGCGATGAGCAGCCGAGGAAGCAGGTCGCCGACCTGGTGCAGGAACGCGCGCAGAGGCTCGATGAGGACGTCGATGCCGTTCATTGCCGCTCCAGCAAGCCCTGCAGCCCCTGCAGCGGGATGTGCAGCCAGTCGGGACGGTTCGCCGCCTCGTAGCGCAGCTCGTAGAGCACCTTCTCCAGCTCCGCGAGCTCGAGCAGGCCGCGCAGGTCGCCGGCATCCTGCTTCAGGAAGGAGAAGTAGGAATTCAGGAACGCGGCCCGGGTCTCGTCCTCCCAGGCGTCGAGCAGCACCGCCAGGCGTTCCCGCGCCGGCTCGCCCTCGGCGAGGCGCTTCGCCGCGCTCCACTTGGCGTAGCTGAACGAGCGCAGCATCCCGGCCACGTCGCGTACCGGCGCGGCCTTGCGCCGGCTCTCGTCCAGCGGCCGGTTCGGCTCGCCCTCGAAGTCGATGATCACGAAGTCGTTGTTCGCGATCAGCACCTGGCCCAGGTGATAGTCGCCGTGATGGCGCGTCTTCAGCGAGGCCTTGGCGGGCGGCTTCAGGCTCTCGATCTTCTTCTCGATCCGCGAGAGAGAAACCGACGAATCCTTCAGGAGGGCCAGGGTCTGCTGCGCCTCACCCCTCACCCGCGCCCGCCACTGGGCGAAATCCTCGGCGGTGAACGGCTCCGGCTCGAACGCCGGGTCGCCCGAGCGCAGGGCGAACGCGCCATGCAGCTGCGCGGTGCGCGTGGCCAGCGTCTCCATGAGCGAACGGAAGGCGCCGTGCGGATCGACCTCGTGCTCGAGACGCGAAGTCGAGCGATGGTCCTCGAGGAAGCGCTCGAGGTAGCCGAGGGTGTAGCTCCAGCCGTCCCCCTGGTTCGGGACGTAGCCCTGCAGCAAGGCAAGCGTCGCCGTCGACGCTTCCTTCGTTCCTTCGTTCGAGACGACATATTCCACCGCGCCCAGTAGCGGAACGCAGTGGGTGAAATGCGCGACCTCGGTAAGGTAGCGCCCGACCTCGAGCTCCGGGTTCACGCCGGGGCGGATGCGGCGGTAGCACTTGAGGAAGAGCCGGTCGCCGTCCTTCTGCGCGGTCAGGGTGACCGAGGTGTTGGTGCTCTGCGCATGCACCCGGGAGACGCCGAGCTCCTCGACGTCGCCCGCCGCCTGCGCGCAATGCGAAGTCGAGAAGAAGCGCAGCTTGCCGTGCTCCGTCGCGACCTCGCGGTTGGCGCAGACGCCCCGTATCACCTCGCGGCAGAAGCGCTCGTCGGGAATCGCCTCGGCCAGGATGCCGACGTTCGCTTGCTGGCGCACGCGCGCCACGGTCACGGAGGCGAGCTGCAGGATGCGCTCTTCCTCCTGTTCTTCCCATGCGATGGCGAGAGGCAGGAAGTAGCGCGCATCGCCGGCGCGGCAGATGGCGATGAGCCAGGCGCCCCAGATCGCCCAGTCCTCCATCGGCGAGCGCTCCACCGCATGCCCCTTGGCCGCGTACCAGCGCTGGCGCGGAATGTATGCGGGCAGCACGGCGCCCTCGAGCTGCTCGCGCAGCCGCTCCGCCATGGCGATGCGCCAGGGCACCACCTTGTCGCGGAAGAGGGACAGCCACCCATCGAAGAGCACCAGGAAGGGCGTGTCTTCTTCGATGAGGAAATCCTTGTGCCACGCCGGCGGCTCGGCCTGGCTGGAGAGGCGGAACCAGTAGAACCCGTGCGCCGGCAGCGACAGCATGTACGGCAGGTCGCCGACGGGCGGGAAGGCCGTGCGGCCGAGCATCTCCACGGGGACGCGCCCCTTGAAGCGCTTGAGATCCAGCTCGACGGGCTGCGCGGTGCGCGAGAGGTTCGCGACGCACAGGATCGCCTCGTCGTCCGTTTCCCTTATGTAGCTCAATATCTTTCGATTCCCGGGTCGCAGGAACGACAGCTTGCCGCGCCCGAACGCGCGGCTGCCCTTGCGCACGTCGAGCATGTGCTTCATCCAGTTGAGCTGCGAGCTCGGGTCGCGCGCCTGCGCCTCGACGTTCACGGCCTCGTAGCCGTAGATCGGGTCCATGATCGGCGGCAGGTACAGCCGCTGCGGATCGGCGCGCGAGAAGCCGGCGTTGCGGTCCGGGCTCCACTGCATGGGCGTGCGCACGCCGTTGCGGTCGCCGAGGTAGATGTTGTCGCCCATGCCGATCTCGTCGCCGTAGTACAGGATCGGCGAGCCGGGCATGGAGAGCAGCAGGCTGTTCATCAGCCGGATGCGCTGCGGATCGTTCTCCATGAGCGGCGCGAGGCGCCGGCGGATGCCGAGGTTCAGGCGCGCCTGCGCGTCGGCGGCGTACATCTTGTACATGTAGTCGCGCTCGCGGCTCGTCACCATCTCGAGCGTCAGCTCGTCGTGGTTCCGGAGGAAGATCGCCCATTGGCAGTTGTCCGGGATGTCCGGCGTCTGGTGCATGATCTCCACCAGCGGATGGCGGTCTTCCTGCGCGATCGCCATGTACATGCGCGGCATGAGCGGGAAATGGAACGCCATGTGGCACTCGTCGCCGTCGCCGAAGTACGGCCGCACGTCCTCGGGCCACTGGTTCGCCTCGGCGAGGAAGAAGCGGTTCTTGTAGCGGGCGTCGAGCGCCGCGCGCAGCTTCTTCAGGATCTGGTGCGTCTCCGGCAGGTTCTCGTTGTTCGTGCCCTCCCGCTCGATCAGGTACGGGATCGCGTCCAGCCGGAACCCGTCCACGCCCATGTCGGCCCAGAAGCGCATGACGCGGAACACCGCCTTCAGCACCGCGGGGTTGTCGAAGTTGAGGTCGGGCTGGTGGCTGAAGAAGCGGTGCCAGAAATACTGCTTCGCCACCGGGTCGAGCGTCCAGTTCGACGCTTCCGTGTCGGTGAAGATGATGCGCGTGCCGCTGTATTTCTGGTCGCTGTCGCTCCAGACGTACCAGTTGCGCTTCCGCGAGCCGGGCGGTGCGCGGCGCGCAGCCTGGAACCAGGGGTGCTGGTCGGAAGTGTGGTTCACCACGAGCTCGGTGATCACCTTCAGGCCACGCCGCTGCGCCTCGCGCACGAAATGCCGGAAATCGGCGCGCGTGCCGTAGTGCGGATGAACGTCGGTGTAGTCCGCGACGTCGTAGCCGTCGTCCTTGAGCGGCGAGGGATAGAACGGCAGCACCCAGACGGCGCTGACGCCGAGGTCCTGGATGTAGTCCAGCTTGGAAGTCAGGCCGCGGAAGTCGCCGATGCCGTCGTTGTTGGAGTCGAAGAACGCCTTGACGTGCACCTGGTAGACGACCGCGTCCTTGTACCAGAGCGCGTCCTCCCCGGCCGTGACTGCGGTCGGCTCAGGCGAACGAGTCGAAGCCGGATCCGGAATGAGATCGCCGGTGTACACGGAAGACGTGTGCGGGAAGCGTGAAGGGGCTGAGCTCGATGTAGTTCCAGGCGCCTTTCCAGAGGTAGCGGCCGCCTCCCAGGAGGTCCTCGACCAGGAATTCCTCGCCCGCCGGGATGTCGAGCTCGGCAAGGGGGAGCTCGAGCCAGCCGGACTGGACGTTGTGGGGATCGAGGTTGACGCAAGTGAGGACCAGGTTCTCGCCTGACTTCTTGGTGTAGCAAATCAGCTGGTCGTTCGCGATGTTGTGGAAGCGCAGGCTCCAGTCCGACTGCAGGGCCGGGTTCTCCTTGCGGATCCGGTTCAGCCGCGAGGCGATCGGCGCGAGGCTGTCGGAGCGCGCGAAGTCCCATTTGCGGATCTCGTACTTCTCGGAATGGAGGTACTCCTCGCTGCCGGGCTTGAGCGGCGCGTGCTCCATCAGCTCGTACGCCGGGCCATAGATGCCGTAGTTCGCCGCCAGCGTCGATGCGAGCACCAGGCGCGAGATGAACATCGCCCGTCCGCCGTGCTGGAGCTGTTCGTGCAGGATGTCGGGCGTGTTCGGCCAGCAGTTGGGGCGGAAGTATTCCCGCGAAGCGTCCTGGGTCAGCTCGGTGAAGTACTCGACCAGCTCGTGCTTGGAATTCCTCCACGTGAAGTACGTGTAGGACTGGTTGAAGCCGAGCTTCGCGAGCCGGTGCATCACCCGCGGGCGCGTAAAGGCCTCGGCGAGGAAGATCAGCTCGGGATGCTCGCGCTTCAGCTCGCCGATTGCCCATTCCCAGAACGCGAAGGCCTTGGTGTGCGGGTTGTCGACCCTGAAGATGCGGACGCCTTTCGCGACCCAGAAGGCAAACACGCTCTTCAGCTCGTCGAAGAGCTCCGGCCATTCTTCCGACTCGAATTCGAACGGATAGATGTCCTGGTACTTCTTCGGCGGGTTCTCCGCGTACTGCACCGTTCCGTCCGGCCGCCAGCGGAACCACTTCGGGTGCTCGGTGACGTACGGGTGGTCGGGGGACGTCTGGAACGCGATGTCGAGCGCGACATCGATGTTTTGTTTTTTTGCTTCACTAACCAGAAATTCAAAATCGGCGAGCGATCCGAGCGCCGGGTGGACTGCCTTGTGCCCACCCTCCTTCGCGCCGATCGCCCACGGGCTGCCGACATCGCCCGGCTCCGCCGCCACCGCGTTGTTCTTGCCCTTGCGCGCCGTCATGCCGATGGGATGGATCGGCGGCAGGTACAGCACGTCGAAGCCCAGCTCCGCCACGTAGGGCAACCGCTCGGCCAGATCGCGGAAGGTGCCGTGCACGCCGTCGCCGCGCGCGGAGCGCGGGAACATCTCGTACCAGCTCGAGAACCTCGCCTTGACGGCGTCCACTGAAACCTCCAGGACCCTTTCATATGTCGTAACGCGTGAAGCGTCCGGAGGGGCCGGCGTAGCCGCCAGTGCAGCGTCGTAGCGCTCGTCGCTGCTCTTGCCTGGATCGGAAAGGAGATCCTTGAGAGGCGAAGGGACCAACCCGGCGCCGATGAGGAAATCGGTCGACAGGTCCTGCCCCGCCTCGCGGCGCTTCACGAGGTCACGCTGCCAGGTGAGGAACGGATCGGTCCAGCCGCGCACGGTGTACTGGTAGCGGCCCATCTTCTCCACGGTGAACGACGCGCTCCAGCGGTCGTTCCCGTGGAATTGCATGGGGATCGCGTTCCACGTCTTTTCTTTCTCGAATTTATAGACAAGCTCGGCCTGGACGGCATCGTGCCCGTCCGCGAAGACGTCGGCCTCGACCAGGACCTGCTCGCCGACGACGCGCTTCACCGGGAAACGGCCGCAGTCGACCTCCGGGCGCACCGACTCGACGATGGCGCGCCCGGGCGCGTGCTCCGTTCCGGCGGCGAGCTTATGCAGGCTTGAGGAAAATCGCTCCAAGGGGAGGCAGGTTGAGCGAGAGGGAATGGCCGTGGCCGTCGCACGAGACGGACTGCGCCTCGACGCCGCCGTAGTTGCCGACGCCGCCGCCGCCGTACACCGGCGCATCGCTGTTCAGCAGCTCGCGCCAGTAGCCGCCGCACGGCACGCCGACGCGGTAGTTCATCCTCGGCACGGGGGTGAAGTTGCAGGCGACCAGCACCGGCTTCTCGCCGTGCGCCTTGCGCAGGAACACGAGGACGCTCTGCTCCCAGTCGCCGCGGCGGATCCATTCGAACCCTTCATGCGAGAAGTCGTTCCCGTGGAGGGAAGCTTCTTTCTTGTAAAGATCATTCAAATCCGCGACCCAGCGCTGCACGCCCTCGTGCCTCGAATCCATGCCGAGCACGTGCCACTCGAGGCTCTGCTCGTGCGTCCACTCCCGGCGCTGGCCGAACTCGTCGCCCATGAAAAGCATCTTCTTGCCCGGGTGGCCCCACATGTAGCCGAAGAGCAGGCGCAGGTTGGCGAACTGCTGCCACGCGTCGCCCGGCATGCGGCCGATGAGCGAGCCCTTGCCGTGCACCACCTCGTCGTGCGAGAGGGGCAGGACGAAGTTCTCGTGGAAGGCGTAGACGAGGCTGAAGGTGAGCTCGTCGTGGCGGTACTTGCGGAAGACCGGGTCGTTCTTGAAGTAGTTGAGCGTGTCGTGCATCCAGCCCATGTTCCACTTCATGCCGAAGCCCAGGCCGCCGAGGTACGTCGGGCGCGACACCTGCGGCCAGGCGGTCGATTCCTCGGCGATCGTCTGCACGTCCGGGAAGTCGCGGTACACGCTCTCGTTGAGGAAGCGCAGGAACTCGATCGCGTCGAGGTTCTCCCGGCCGCCGAAGCGGTTCGGGATCCACTCGCCGTGCTTGCGCCCGTAGTCGAGGTAGAGCATCGAGGCGACCGCGTCGACGCGCAGTCCGTCGGCGTGGTACTTCTGCAGCCAGAAGTGGGCGCTCGAGGCGAGGAATGCCCGGACTTCGTTTCTTCCGTAGTTGAAGATCGCGCTGGCCCAGTCCGGATGGTGGCCCTGCCGAGGATCGGCGTGCTCGTAGAGGTGCGTGCCGTCGAAATAGCCGAGGCCATGCGCGTCCCAGGGGAAGTGCGACGGCACCCAGTCGAGCACCACGCCGATCCCCTGCTGGTGCAGGAGATCGACGAAGCGCATGAAGTCCTGCGGCGAGCCGTAGCGGGAACTCGGCGCGAAGTAGCCTGTCGTCTGGTAACCCCAGGAGCCGTAGAACGGATGCTCCATCACCGGCATGAGCTCGACGTGCGTGAAGCCCATCTGCTTGCAGTAGGCGGCGAGCTGCGGCGCCGCTTCCTCGTAGCTCAGCAGCCTTCCGGGCTGCGACGGATCGCGCCGCCACGAGCCGAGGTGCACCTCGTAGACCGACCACGGCGACCCGAGCGCATTCGCGTGCGCGCGCGACTGCATCCACTGCGAGTCGCCCCACTGGTAGTCCAGGTCCCAGACGATGGAGCCGGTGCGCGGCGGCAGCTCGCAGCGAAACGCGTACGGGTCGGCCTTGTCGCCGCGCCAGGCGCCGCCCCGCGCGACGATGTGGTACTTGTAGACCGTTCCCTTCTTCGCCTGCGGCACCAGCGCCCGCCAGACGCCCGCGTCGCTGCCCTCCATGGGATGCGCGCGCGGGTCCCAGCCGTTGAAGTCGCCGATGACCGAGACGGACTGCGCGTTCGGCGCCCAGACCGCGAAATGCGCGGCTTCGCGCGAGCCGTCCTTCACGACGTGCGCACCGAGCCGCTCGTAGAGCCGCGTGTGCGTGCCCTCGCGGAAGAGGTACTGGTCATGGCCGGTCAGCGCCGGCCCCGGGGCAATGGCGGCTTTCATCGCTTTTCGAGGTTTATCATCAGAAAAAAGAACGAGCTACCGCGCCCTCATCGACATGCAGACTGACTACGTCCAGCGCTTCATCTTCGAGGAGCTCGACATCCGCGGGCGCCTCGTCTGCCTCACCGGCGCGTGGCGGCAGATGCTCGACGGGCGCGCGTATCCCGGCGGCATCGTGTCGTTGCTCGGCCACACCACTGCGCTCAACGTCCTCCTCGGCGCGAACCAGAAGGGTTCCGGTCGAATCACGACGCAGGTGCAAGGTTCAGGCCCGGTTCGCCTCCTCGTGGCCGACTGCACCGCCGAGCTGAAGATCCGGGGAATGGCGCAATACGACGGCGTTTTTTCGGAAGAAAAAACGGAGAGGACCCTCCTGGGAGACGGGCGATTGTCCGTCACGCTCGAGGACCAGAGCACCGGCCGCCTGTACCAGAGCCTCGTGCCGCTCGAGGGCGAAAGCCTGCAGGACATCTTCGAGCACTATCTCTCGCAGTCGGAGCAGCTCTCTTCCTGGCTGCGGCTCTACGCGGACGGCGACGCGGTCGCCGGGCTTCTCCTCGAGAAGCTGCCCGGCGCGGACCAGAAGGATCCCGACGGCTGGGACCGCGTCAGGCACCTCGCCGGCACGCTGCAGCTCGACGAGACTCGCGACGCGCAGCCCTACGACCTCCTCACGCGCCTCTTCCCGGAGGAGCTCATGCGGGTCTTCCGCCTATACGCGGTCGAGTACCACTGCCCCTATGACGTGGAGAAGGTGAAGGACATGCTGCGCGGCCTCGGCCGCGAGGAGGTGGAGTCGATCCTCGCCGAGAAAGGCGAGGTCGTGATCCGGAACGAGATGTGCAACCACGAGTACCGCTTCGACGCGCGCGGCGTCGCGGCGATCTTCGCTAGCTGAGCACCCAGAAGAGCAGCGCCCCGGCGGGCGGCAGGAGGAGCAGGAAGCGGAAGAGCGAGGCGAGCGCCGTCTTCTCGGTGGGCTCGAATTCCGGCTTCCTCTTGTAGCGGGCGGCGCGCTCGGCGGCGTTGCGGCTCACCACCATGTAGTCGATCGAGTAGATGACGATCGCGAGACCCAGGCCCGCCAGTGCCCCCATTATCGCCGGATGCATGCCGCCTCCCCATTGCGCATGGGGGGGAAGTATAAGTCAGCCGGCGCGCCTGCCGACCAGGTTCAGGAATTCCTCGCGCGTCGCGAGGTGCTCGCGGAAGACCCCGAGGACCGAGGAGGTCACCATGGTGGAGTTCTGCTTCTCCACCCCGCGCATCATCATGCACAGGTGGCGCGCCTCGATCATGACCCCTACGCCTCTCGCCCCCACCTCTTCCATGACCACCCGCGAGATCTGCTCGGTGAGCCGCTCCTGCAGCTGCAGCCGCCGGGCGTAGAGGTCGACCAACCTTGCAAGCTTGCTGACGCCGAAGACCTTGCCGTCCGGGATGTAGCCGATGTGGCAGCGGCCGAAGAACGGCAGCATGTGGTGCTCGCAGAGGCTGTAGACCTCGATGTCCTTGACGATCACCATGCTGCTCGTCGCCTGTGTAAAGAGCGCCTGGTTGATGACCGCGCCGAGCTTGGTGCGGTAGCCGTGAGTGAGGAAGGCGAGCGCCTTCGCCACGCGCTCGGGCGTCTTCAGCAGGCCTTCGCGATCGGGGTCTTCGCCGAGCTCGAGGAGCAGCTGGCGCACGAGGCCGGCGATCTTCGCCTCGTCCGGTGGGCGGGGTGTCGGGGATTTCATAGCCTGATCAAGCGGGAAACCGCTGCGCCGGCCGCGCGAGCCTCGTCCCAGGCCAGATCGCCGGATGGCTTCTCGCGTAAGGCGGCGGATAGTCGAGCTTCACGCCGAAATGCTCGGCCGCGTGCCAGACCCAGCGCGGGTTGTCGAGGAAGGCGCGCGCCATGGCGACCATGTCCGCCTTGCCGGAGGAAACGATTTCCTCCGCTTGATCCGGCTC
>JBLNDP010000160.1:0-3331 GCA_050261755.1 Clostridia bacterium | reverse complement strand
AGCGATTCCAGCGCCCGCGCGGCGACGTCGCGGTCTGCACGGCCGGGCGACGAGAAGACGCCGAGGTGCGCGGTGCGTCCCATGGCCACGAAGTCCGCCACGGTCCAGGCGAAGCCGGCCGCCTGGCCTTGGGGAACATAACCGGCAAGGCGCGCGATCTCTCGCCGCGGCAGGGACCCCAGGGGTTTGCCTTCGATGAGGATCTCGCCGGACTGCGGAGCCAGCAAGCCCAGAAGCGTGCGGAAGAGGGTCGTCTTGCCGCTCCCGTTCGGCCCGAGCACGCACATCACTTCCCCGGCATCCAGGGAAAAGCCGATGTCGCGGCCGACCGTGCGCCCGGGGAAGCCGAAGTCGAGCGCGCGCGCCTCGAGGATCACCAGCTCCTCCGCGAGAGGGCAAAGAGCCACAGGAAAAAGGGCGTGCCGAGCAGGGCGGTGAGCACGCCGGGCGGCACCTCGATGGCGGCGAGCGTGCGGCACAGCGTGTCCACGGCCACGAGGAAAGCCGCGCCGAGCAACATGGCGAGCGGGAGCAGCCGTCCGAAGTTCGGGCCCACGAGCAGGCGCGCCGCGTGCGGGACGAGCAGGCCCACCCAGCCGATGATGCCGCTGATCGCGACCGCGGCGGCCGTCATGAGCGTCGCCGCCGCGACCACGACCATGCGCAGCTTGCGCGTGTCCACGCCGAGGGCGCGTGCCTCGTCGTCGGGCAGCGCCAGCAGGTTCATCCGCCAGCGAAGGAGCAGCATGGGCAGGACGCCTGCCAGCACGAGCGGCGACGCGGCGGCCAAATCCCGCGGCGCCACCGCCGCCAGGCTGCCGAGGAGCCAATAGGTGATCGCCGGCAGCTGGTTGTACGGATCCGCCAGGTATTTGAGGAGCGCGATTGCCGAGCCGAGCATCGTGCCGATGACCACGCCGGTCAGCACGAGCGCGAGCAGCGGCTCGTGGCCGCGCAGCCGGGCGCCGATCCAGTAGACGAGCGCTACCGCGACGAGGCCGCCGGCGAAGGCGAAGCCTTGCACCGCCACGGCCCCGAGGGAAAGGAAGATCGCGAGCACCGCTCCGAGCGCCGCGCCGGTCGATACGCCGAGAATGTCGGGCGACACGAGCGGGTTGCGGAACATGCCCTGGTACGCCGTTCCCGCGGCGGCGAGCGCCGCCCCTACGAGGAGCGCCGCGAGGACGCGCGGCCCGCGCACCTGCAGGATGACCGTCTCCACATTGGCCGGCAGCGCGGCCTGGCTGCCGGTGAGCTTCGCCGCAAATAGCGAGAAGAGGTCGCCGAGCGCCACGGGATAGCGGCCCACCGCGAAGGCGAGGAGCGTCAAGGCGACGAGAGCTGCCCCTGCCAGGACGTACGCGGCTCTCTCGCTCGAGATCATTTCGGCGTCACGGACGCTTTCCCTCGACCCACGCCAGCGCGGCATCGATGGTCTCGCGCCGGCCGGCCTCGCTCGCGTCGTAGCCGGGAAGCTTCGCGACCTCGGCGGCGAAGGCGCGGCCGGCGAGCGCCGCGGCCAGAGCCACCATCGGCGGCGTCTTCAGGGAAGCCTTGGCGCATGCGAGGAAGTAGCGCTCCTTGGCCAGTGCCACGAAAGAGAGCTTGAGGCGGCTCGCGTCGGCGCGCAACCCGAACCCGGCGTCGGCGCGGCCGGCCGCCACGAGCTCGGCGACCGATTCTGCGCCCGTTCCCGGCGTCTGCCGGTGAATGAAGCGAACGCCGGGCCGGGCAAGGTCGTGCACGCCGCGAATGCGGGAGCCGGGCCGGACGATGAGGCCCTGCTCCCGCGTCACGAAATGGAGCAGGACGTGCTTGCGCGGGTCGAGCCATTTGCCCAGCGCCGCGGCAGCCGCCGCGGCACGGGGCAGCGCGTCCGCGACGTGGAACCCCGCAAGCTGGCATTCGCCGCGTGCCAGGGCCGCCAGGCCGTCGTCCGAGCCCCGGAACACCACGTCGAGCTGGACGTCCATCGGGCACCGCTCCGCAAGCGCCTCCAGCGCGAGATCGTGGCTCGCATGCAGTACGAGGTGGTGGCGCGGCATATGGTCGGTCGCGCCCAGCAGCGCCGGGATCTCGGCGCGCAGCCGCTCGAAGTGCTCGGCAAGCTCGCTGCGGACCTTGCGGTCGACTTCGACGACGCGCCGCCCCAGCGGCGTCAGGCGCGCACCGCGTCCCCGCTGCAGCTCCACCAAGGGCGCGCCGAACACCCGTTGCGCTTCGCCGAGTGCGCCCCAGGCGAAGCGATAGGACACGCCGACCGAGCGGGCCGCCTCGCGCAGGGAAGGCGAGCGCTCGAGATCGGCCAGCAGGCGCAGAAGCGCCCGGCTGCGCTCGCGCGGAAGGCCCTTGGCCGCTAGCCAGCCCGGATCGAACCGGATTTCCACCCTGTTATGCATGGACGGACATATTTAATCTGCAGCGGATGGCCCTGTAAAGTTACGAAGAGTAATCGATATATGCATGACCATGCATAATGCTTGAGGTCTTTGCGCAGCCGCGGCTGTGGGACATCGTCGCCCTCAGCCTCGAGGTCAGCCTTTCCGCAGTCGGCCTGGCGACGCTGTTGGGCCTGCCGCTCGGCGCGGCCCTGGCGGTCGGCCGCTTTCCCGGCCGCCACGTGATCGTGGTGCTGCTCAATGCGCTGATGGGCCTGCCGCCGGTGGTCGTCGGGCTCGTCGTTTACCTCATGCTCTCGCGCGCCGGGCCGCTCGGCGCCTTCGGCATCCTGTTCACCCCGGCCGCGATGGTGCTCGCCCAGACGGTCCTCATCCTCCCCATCATCGCGGCGCTTAGCCGCCAGGCAGTAGAGGATGCCTGGCGGGAGTATGACGAGCAGCTCCGCTCACTCGGCGTCTACGGTGTTGCGGCAGCGATGACGGTGCTTTGGGATACGCGCTTCTCGCTGTTGACCGGCGTGCTGGCCGGGCTGGGGCGCGCCAGCGCCGAAGTCGGCGCGGTGATGATCGTCGGCGGGAACATCGATGGCGTTACGCGCGTCATGACGACCACGATTGCGCTCGAGACGTCCAAGGGCGACCTGCCGCTCGCGCTTGGGCTCGGGGTGGTCCTGATCTGCATCGTCGTGCTGCTCAACGCCGCCGCCTACCTGGTCAGGGAAGCGGCGGAGCGGAGGTACGGGTGATCCTCCCCCTGGCGCTGCGGGAAGTCACCTACGAGGCGGGCGGGAAGGCAATCCTCGCGCCACTGTCGCTCGTCCTGGATTCGGGGCCGAGCACGATCATCCTCGGCGCGAACGGCGCCGGGAAAAGCGTGCTCATGCGCCTGATGCACGGGCTCATCGCTCCGGCGTCCGGCCGCGTCGAGTGGG
>JBLNDP010000159.1:0-6830 GCA_050261755.1 Clostridia bacterium | reverse complement strand
CGTCTCCTTCATGCCGAGAACGCCTTGCGCGTACAGCTCCGCCGTGAGCGCCATGCTCGAATGCACGTGCACCGTGCCCTTCGGCATGCCCGTAGAGCCGGACGAATAGAGCCAGAAGCAGGCGTCGTCGCGGGTGGTTGGCGCCGGGGCCAAGCCGGTTCTTCCTTTTTTCAGAATCTCGTCGAACGGGATTTTCCCGTGGGCATTCTTGCCCGAGACGATGACGTGCTTGAGGAAGGGACACTTCTCGAGGATCGGCGCGAACTGGGGCAGGAGCTGCTCGGAGACGAGCAGCGCGCGCGCGCGGCTGTCCGAGAGCATGTACTCGTAGTCCTTCGTCGTGAGGAGCGTGTTGACCGCGATCGGCACGATGCCGGCCTTGATGGCGCCGAGGAACGCGACCGGCCAGTCGATGGTGTCCACCATCGCGACGAGGATTCGGCTCTCCATCTCGAGGCCGAGCTGCAGGAGGCCGCTGCCGAAACGGTCCACGCGCGCGGCGAGCTCGTCGTACGTCACCTGGCCGGCGTCGTCGATGAACGCCGCCTTGCCGCCGCGTCCCGCGGCGAGGTTGCGGCCGATCAGGTCGGTGGCTGCGTTGTAGCTGCGGGGGATGTCCATGCCCTGCTCCCGTAGGAGGCCGCATTGTTCGCGGGCCGCCTCAGGGCGTCAAGGCGCGCCTCGGCCTGCTCGACCGCGGCGAGGATGCCGGCGCAGTCCTCGTACAGGGCCTCGCCGGCTGCAGTAAGTTGCATGCCCCGGCCGCACTTCTCGAAGAGCCTCACCTCGAGCGCATCGCTCAGCTTCTTGAGCATCGTCGAGACGGTCGGTTGGGCGAGGCACAGCTCCTCGGCGGCGCGGGTCACGCCGCCGGCGCGGACGACCGCGTCGAAGGCGATGAGCTGCGGGAGCATGCCATGGCGGAAATAGCGGTTCAGCTTGCGTCGCGACATCGGTTCTCCTTTTCTGAAGACCGAGGTCTCGCTAGCAGCCTGGCGGCTGCCGGGATGACCGGGAGGGCGAACCCTCCGTGATGACGACCATCCCGCGGAAGCTACTCCCCTGCGGATCGCGCAATGATATCCCAAAACGCGATCGCGTTTTGCGATCGCATCGCAATTCCCGAACGTGCCGCACTGCGGAGCGCGCGAAAATTTAACCGTGGACAACGTTCAGCTCCTCGGCGGACTGGCGACGATCGCCGTCATCGATCTGGTCCTGGCCGGAAACAACGCCGTGCTGATCGCGCTGGCGACGCGCAACCTGTCCGGAGCGACCCGCCTTTGGGCCGTTGCCTGCGGCATCCTCGCCGCTGCTGCCGTGCGGCCCGTCCTCGCCATCGCCGTGGTCAAGGTGCTCGAACACCCAGGCTTCCTCGCCCTTGGCGGCGGCCTGCTCGCCGTGGTGGCCTACCGCCTCGTCGTCCCGGGGAAAGGGCGACGCGCTCGCACGCCCGACAACTTCTGGAGCGCCATGCGCACGCTCCTGGTCGCCGACGCGGCCATGGGCGTCGACAACGTGCTCGCCGTCGCCGGCGCCTCGGAAGGCAACCTTGCGCTTGCCGTGGCGGGCGTGCTGGCGAGCGTGCCGATCGTCGCCTGGGGCGCCGGCTTCTTCCTGCGCGCGATCGAGCGCTTTCCCTGGCTGCTGACCGCAGGCGCCGCCGTCATCGCCTGGACTGCCGCAGGCATGATCGCCGCCGACCCGCTCCTTGCGCATGGCTTCGACGACTGGCCTTTCGGGCGTGGGCTCGTCTACGTCGCCACGGTATGCGCCGTGCTGGGCACCGCGTGGGGCTGGAAGAACGTCTACGCGCGCGTGCGCGCGGCTATTGCTGCCGGATAAGGTCGCTCGCCATCAGCTCCGGGGCGATGCCCTCGGCCTCCGCGGCGGCGTAGTTCAGCTCGATCTTGATGCCGTTCGGATCGTAGAAGAACAGCTGGAAGAGCGCCTGGCCGCTCGCGCGGCGCTGCGTGAACGGGATCTTCTCCGCCTTGAGGTGCGCGATCATCTGCGCGAGCCCGGAGGCGCGGAACGCGATGTGGTCGATCGCGCCGGTCCCGGTCCCGGTGTCGGAGGAGGTGCGGCCGAGGTACTTCTTCTGGATTTCGCCCGCCTGCTTCGCGCTCGGCCCGATGTGCACCACGTCCACGTCGCCGAGGTACATCCAGTGGACCGGGAAGCCGAAGTCGGGATGCGGCCCGGCGCGCATGCCGAGCACGCGCGCGTACCAGTCGCGCGTCGCGTCGATGTCATCCGAGGCGACGAGGAAATGCTCGATGTGCGAGACGGGCATGGCGGCAATGATACGCGCGCCGCCCGGAAGATCAGCGCCCCTTCCTGCGCTTCGGCTGCGCCTTGCTCGGGCCGGTGGACGCCGACTTCGCCGAGGCGGACAGGTCGGCGATGAGCCGCCCGCAGGCGCTGTCCTTTCCGGGGCCGTTGTCGATGAGCGGCAGGAGGGCGAGCAGAGGATTGATGATGCCCATCGCGAGGGCGCCCGCGCCTCGCGCGGCGATGGACTTGATGTCGACCGAAGGATGCGGGTGCGAGAAGGAGCCGCGCAGGTAGAGCGGCGAGCGAAGCGAGGCGATGCTGCCTTCCTTCGGTTCCGGGCGGAGCGTGAGGTCGAGCTGCTCGCTCTTCAGGTTGATCGTGCCGCTGCCGTGCACGACGACCACGTCCGTGTCGAAGACGAGCGCATTCGTGTCCATGAGGCCGTCCTTGACGCCCCAGTCGCCGACGACGCAGCGGATGGGGATTTGCCGGTCGCCCTCGAGCTTCGTCTTCGTCATGCCCCAGAGGTTGATGGCCGCGGCCTGCATGACGAACTCGCTTACCTGGCCGCCTTCCATGAAGAGGCCGATCTTGCCGTTCGACGAGCCGAGCAGCCGCGCCACGGAATTGCCGGTCCCCGAGAGCTCGATCGCGCCGTTCAGGTCTCCGACGGACGCCCGCGTCACCTTGACGGTCGGGAAGAGCTTCGCCAGCTGCAGCGCCTGCACGCGGATGTCGGCATCGCCGCGGATCGTTTCCTTGCGCCCGTCGAGCTTGATGACGCCCGCAAGCTTGCCGCCGGCCGTGCCGAACTCGAGCGGGTCGAGCGTGAGGACCGCGTCCTGCATGCGGATGCGCGCCGTGAAGTCTTCGAGCGGAAGCTGCTCCGGGCGCTTGATCGTGCCGGCGTGGATCTTGACGTCGGCGTTCACGCTGCGCCAGCGCTTGGGATCGAACGGCGCATCCGGCAGGACGCCCCCGCCCTTCTGCTTGCGCGTGCCGACCGTCGGGCCCAAGTCCGCAAGGTTGAGCACGTTGGAGCGAACGTCGCCGGTCATCACCGGCCGGTCGCCGGAAGTATCGACCTGCAGCGTTCCGGAGAGGTCGCTCTCGCCCACCTTGCCGTTGAAGTTCTCGTAGCGGAGCAGCGTCTTATCGCGGATCAGGCGGCCCGACGTCCGGTACGCCGGCGTGCTGGGGAGCGCCACGCCGATCACGTCGTAGAGGTCGTCCATCGACGGTCCGGAGAGCGTCACCTTGATGTCGAGGCCGAGCAGGCCGACCAGCTCGGCGATGCTTCCGTCGACCTGTGCGGTGGTCGCGCCGACCTGCGCGACGGCCTTGAGCGGATACGGCGCGCCGGTATTCCCGCGCAGGGCGAGGACCGGGCCGCCGTGGCCCGAGCCGGTCGCCGGTTGCCCGGAATAGGTCCCTTTCACGGCGAAGTTCACCCCGGTCCGGTCCGTCGAGAGGTCCGCGGCAAGATGGATGTCGCGCCCCGCGTCGTCATACGTGAGTTGCCCGTGGTCCAGCGCGAGCTCGCGGATGTGGATGCGCGATTCCTTGTGCGGCTCGTCGCTCTTGAGGATCCAGTTCTTGCGCCCCTCGGCATCCTGCTCGAGGTGCACGATGCCGTGCTCGAGGTTCACGCGCGGCAGGCTCACGCGGCCGGCAAGAAGCGGCGTCACGCTGATTGTCAGGTCCACCGCCTCGGCCTGGAAGAGGTACTTCTCCTTGCCCCAGGGAGCGTTGGCGAAGCTCACCTTCTCCACGCGAAAGCTGGGATGGATCCAGTCCCAGCGAGGGCGGATGCTGCCTCCGATGACGAGCTCGCGGCCGGTGGCATTGCCGACCGCGCGCGCGATCGGCCCGCGCAAGGTATTCAAGCCGAAGAAAAGGAATAGAACCCCGCCGACCACCAGCACGAGGAAGATGCCGAGGATCCAGCGCAGGGCCCGCATGCCGCGGGTCTCGCAACTTCTGTGCCGCCGGCCGCGGCCGGGCTTAGGCCGGTTGGGCCAGCCTTTCCTTCACCTTGGCCAGCCACTCCTGGCACCACTCGAGCGCGGTCTCCTCCGGAAGGATGCCGCTCGAGGCATCGTGCATGTGCCGCTCGCCGATCCGCTGCGCGCCGAGCTCGCCGAGCAGCTCGTCGAAGCGCTTGCCGCCGAAGTTGAACGTTTCCGCGTAGGTGCGATCGCCGAGCCCGAAGACGCCGTAGCGCACCTGGGAGAGGTCCGGGCGCTTCGCCTTCAGGTCCTCGTAGAAGGCGCGGGCGTTGTCCGGCACATCGCCCTGCCCGTACGTGGAGGTGCACACGAGGAACACGCCCGGCCGGGAGAAGACCGACGCGTCGAGCTTGTCCATGAGCAGCGTCTCGACGGCGGTCTCGCCGTCGTCGAGGGCGAGCTCCATTTCCTGGGCGCAGAGCTGCGCGGTCCCGGTCATGGTTCCGACCAGAATGGTGATGGGCAGGGGTTTCACGTTGACACCAAATATAATGCACATCTAGAATTGACGTCAAGCAAGATATTGCATGAACGCGCCCCTCCGCCACCCGCCGCGCATTGCGCCCCGCCTTTCGCCAGACGGCGAGGGCGCCGAAGCCGCCTTCCTGCAGCGGCTCGGCGACCGCGTGCGCCATTGGCGCGACGCCGCCGGCGTGACGCGCAAGGCGCTCGCGGCGAGCTCGGGCGTCTCCGAGCGCTACCTCGCCCAGCTCGAATCCGGCGAGGGCAACATTTCCGTCCTCCTGCTGCGCAAGGTCGCGCGCGCCATGGGCGTGCCCGTCGAAAGCCTCGTGCGCGAGGAGGAGCGCCCGGCGCGCCCGGCCCGCATCGCCCTCCTCGGCCTGCGCGGCGCCGGCAAGTCCACGCTGGGGCGCAAGCTCGCCGAGGCGCTCGCCCTGCCCTTCGTCGAGCTCGACCAGGAAGTCGAGAAGGAAGCCGGGCAGAAGCTGGGCGAAGTGTTCGCCATGTACGGGCAGGAAGCCTTCCGCCGCTTCGAGCGCCGCGCGCTCGAGCGCGTGCTGCGAGAGCAGCCGCAGGCCGTGATCGCGGCGGGCGGCAGCCTCGTCAACGATCCGGTCACCTACGAGCTGCTGCGCGAGAGCTGCTACTGCGTCTGGCTCAAGGCCAGGCCGGAAGAGCACATGTCGCGCGTGATGGCGCAGGGCGACATGCGTCCCTTCAAGGGGCGTTCCGCCGCGCTCGGCGAAATCAAGAAGCTCCTCGAGGACCGCGACCCGCTCTACTCCCGCGCCGACCTCACCATCGAGACCTCCGGCAAGTCGCTGCGCCAGACCTTCGAACACCTGAAACGATCGATCGCATGAACCCCATCAGCTTCGAGACCGACCCCTCCCGCTACAACCACTGGAAGCTCGCCTTCGACGGGCCGGTGGCCACGCTCACCCTCGACGTCGCGGAGGACAAGGGCCTCGTGCCGGGCTACAAGCTCAAGCTCAACAGCTACGACCTGGGCGTCGACATCGAGCTGCACGACGCGCTGAACCGAATCCGCTTCGAGCATCCCGAAGTGAAGAGCGTCGTGGTGACGAGCGGCAAGAGCCGCATGTTCTGCTCCGGCGCCAACATCTACATGCTCGGCACCTCCAGCCACGCCTGGAAGGTGAACTTCTGCAAGTTCACCAACGAGACGCGCAACGGCATCGAGGACTCGAGCCAGCACTCCGGCCTCAAGTTCCTCGCCGCGCTGAACGGCACCACCGCGGGCGGCGGCTACGAGCTCGCGCTTGCCTGCGACGAGATCGCGCTCGTCGACGACCGCTCCTCGACGGTAAGCCTCCCCGAGGTGCCGCTCCTGGGCGTGCTTCCCGGCACCGGCGGCCTTACGCGCATCGTCGACAAGCGCAAAGTGCGCCGCGACCTCGCCGACGTCTTCTGCACGACCGCCGAAGGCGTGCGCGCCGACCGTGCCAAGGAATGGAAGCTCGTCGACCATATCGCAAAGCCGCAGCAATTCGCCGAAGCGGTGAAGGAGCGCGCGCTGGAGCTCGCCAAGCTTTCCGATCGCCCCGGCGGCGCCGGAGTGGCTTTGACTCCGCTCGGGCCGAACCGGATTGTCGAGGTAAGAATCGAAGAAGAAAAAAGACTTGCAGAAATAGTGGTGAAGGGCCCGCAGGGCGGCGGTACGGTCGAAAGAAATGCCGATTGGTACCCGCTGCGCCTTGCACGCGAGCTCGACCGCGCCATCCTCGACCTGCGCACCAACTATCTCGACGTCGGCCTTTGGTTGCTGAAGACGCAAGGAGACGTCCAGAAGGTGCTCGCGATGGACGATCTCCTGTCGAAGAACCAGGGCGACTGGTTCGTTCGCGAAACCCTGGGCCTCCTCCGCCGCACCCTTTCGCGCCTGGACGTCTCGTCGCGCTCCATCTTCGCGGTCATCGAGCCGGGCTCGTGCTTCGCCGGGACCCTGCTCGAGCTCGCGCTCGCGGCGGATCGCGCCTACATGCTCGACGTCGAGGATGGGCCGAAGCTGGCCCTCTCGCAGCTCAACTACGGAACGTATCCGATGGCGAGCGGCTTCCC
>JBLNDP010000158.1:0-3948 GCA_050261755.1 Clostridia bacterium | reverse complement strand
CGATAGTGCTTCTTGCGGCTCTCGACCTCCTCGTGAGGCTCGTCGAGACGCGTGTATTCCAGGAAACCCGTGACCTTGCCCATCTAGGCGGCGACCTTCTTCTGCGCGAGCTCGGCGAGTGCGCGGCGATATTCCTTCGGGAAGACCTTTACGAACCTGGCGCGGTACTTCGCCCAGTCGGCGAGGATCTCGGCTGCGCGCTTGGAACCGGTGTAGCGCGCATGATTTTCGATCAGGCGCTTGAGCCGCGCGTCGTCGTCGGGGTCGATCACCGGCTCGAGGTCGACCATCGCCGCGTTGCAGCGCTTATTGAACTCGCCCTGCAGATCGAGCACGTAGGCGAAGCCGCCCGACATGCCGGCAGCGAAGTTGCGGCCCGTCTCGCCCAGCACGACCACCGTGCCGCCGGTCATGTATTCGCAGCCGTGGTCTCCGACGCCCTCCACGACCGCCGCGGCGCCGGAATTGCGCACCGCGAAGCGCTCGCCGGCGACGCCGCGGAAATACGCCTCGCCGGCGATCGCGCCATAGAGCACGACGTTGCCGGTGATGATGTTCTCGGTCGGCTCGCCGCGGAACTTCGGCGAGGGCTGCACGGTGATTCGGCCTCCGGAGAGGCCCTTGGCGCAATAGTCATTGGTGTCGCCGACCAGGTCGAGGGTCACGCCCTTGGCCAGGAAGGCACCGAAGCTCTGGCCGGCCGAGCCTGCCAGGCGGACGTGGATCGTGTCGTCCGGCAGTCCTTCGTGGCCGTAGCGCTTGGCAATCTCGTGCGACAGCGTCGTGCCCACGGTGCGGTTGATGTTGCGAATCGGGGTCTCGATGGTCACCTTTTCGCCGCGCTCGAGCGCGGGCCTGGCGAGCTCGATCAGGCGGTTGTCCAGCGCCTTCTCCAGCCCGTGGTCCTGCGCCTCCCGGCGGTAGCGGGCAACTTCGGCCGGCACGTCGGGCGCGTGGAAGATGCGCGAGAAATCGAGGCCCCGCGCCTTCCAGTGCTCGATGCCCTTGCGCGTGTCGAGCAGCTCCGTGTGGCCGATGAGCTCGTTCAGCGTGCGCACGCCGAGGCGGGCCATCAGCTCGCGCACTTCCTCGGCGACGAAGAAGAAGTAGTTCACCACGTGCTCCGGCTTGCCGCTGAACTTGCGGCGCAGCACGGGATCCTGGGTCGCCACGCCGACGGGGCAGGTGTTGAGGTGGCACTTGCGCATCATGATGCAGCCCTCGACCACCAGCGGCGCCGTGGCGAAGCCGAACTCGTCAGCGCCGAGGAGCGCGCCGATGACGACGTCCCGGCCGGTCTTCATCTGGCCGTCGACCTGGACGGCGATTCGTCCGCGCAGCCGGTTGAGCACGAGCGTCTGCTGCGTCTCGGCGAGCCCCAGCTCCCAAGGCGTTCCCGCGTGCTTGATCGAGCTCCAGGGCGAAGCACCGGTGCCGCCGTCGTGGCCCGAGATGGTCACGTGGTCCGCCTTGCCCTTCGAGACGCCCGCGGCAATGGTGCCGACGCCGACTTCGGACACGAGCTTCACCGAAACCTGCGCTGACGGATTGGCGTTCTTCAGGTCGTGGATGAGCTGCGCCAGGTCCTCGATCGAGTAGATGTCGTGGTGCGGCGGCGGCGAGATGAGCTCGACGCCGGGCGTGGAGAAGCGAAGCTCCGCGATGTACTCCGACACCTTGCGCCCGGGCAGCTGCCCGCCCTCGCCCGGCTTCGCGCCCTGGGCGATCTTGATCTGGATCATCTCGGCGCTGGCGAGGTACTCGGCCGTCACGCCGAAGCGCCCGGAGGCGACCTGCTTGATCTTCGACTTGAGCGAGTCACCCGCCTTGAGCGCGATGTCGGTCTCGACCCGGCCCTTGCCCAGGCGCGATTGCAGCGTCTCGCCTTCCTTGACGATCGCGTAGCGCTTGCGATCCTCGCCGCCCTCGCCCGTGTTGGAGCGCCCGCCGATGCGGTTCATCGCCACCGCGAGCGTGGTGTGCGCCTCGGTCGAGATCGAGCCGAGCGACATGGCGCCGGTGGAGAAGCGCTTGACGATCTCGCTCGCCGGCTCGACCTCCTCGATGGGGACCGGCTGGCACCGGTCGAAGCGGAGCTCGAACAAGCCGCGCAGCGTGAGCAGGCGGCGCGACTGGTCGTTGATGATCTGCGCGTATTCCTTGTACGTGGCGTACGAGTTCGCGCGCGTCGATTGCTGCAGCTTCGCGATCGCGTCCGGCGTCCACGCATGCTCCTCGCCGCGCACGCGCCAGGCGTATTCGCCGCCCGCGTCGAGCATGTTGCGCAGGACCGGGTTCTCCTCGTCGAAGGCGTCGCGGTGGATGCGAATCGCCTCCTCGGCCACGTCGAAGAGGCCGATGCCGCCGACGTTCGACGCGGTGCCGCGGAAGTACTTCTGCACGAGGCTCGCCGACAGGCCCACCGCCTCGAAGAGCTGCGAGCCCGTGTAGGACATGTACGTCGAGACGCCCATCTTCGACATGACCTTCTTCAGGCCCTTGCCGATCGCCTTCACGTAGTTCTTGAGCGCCTTCGACGCGGCAGCCTTGTCGTTCGGGTTCAGGTGAAGAATGGCCTCGAGCGCGAGGTACGGATGGACCGCCTCCGCGCCGTAGCCGCCGAGCAGGGCGAAGTGATGGACCTCGCGCGCACTGCCGGTCTCCACCACGAGCCCCGTCGAGGTTCGCAGGCCCTTCGAGACAAGGTGCTGGTGGATGGCCGAAAGCGCGAGGAGCGCCGGGATCGCGACGCGATCCTTGTCGACGTGGCGGTCCGAGATCACCACGATGGAGTAGCCGGAGCGCACCGCGTCCTCGGCCTGCGCGCATAGCGAGGCGAGGCGGGCCTCCACGGCTTCCTTTCCCCAGGCGACGGGGTAGGTGATGTCGAGCTCGTGCGACTTGAACTTGCCGCCGGTATAGCGCTCGATGTGCCGGATCTTCTCCATCTCGTAGAAGTCCAGCACCGGCTGCGACACCTCGAGGCGCAGCGGCGGATTCAATTCGTCGATGCCGAGCAGGTTGGGCTTCGGCCCGATGAAGGAGACGAGCGACATCACCAGCTCCTCGCGGATCGGGTCGATCGCCGGATTGGTGACCTGCGCGAAGAGCTGCTTGAAGTAGCTGTAGAGGGTCTTGTTCTTGTTCGAGAGCACCGCCACGGGCGAGTCGTTGCCCATGGAGCCGATCGGCTCCTCGCCGGCCGCGGCCATCGGCTGCATGATGAACTTGAGGTCTTCCTGCGTGTAGCCGAACGCCTGCTGCCGGTCGAGGAGGCGCACCGGCGACTTGAGCGGCGCGGTCTTCTCCGTCTCCACCTCGTCCAGGCGCACGCGGATGCGCTCGATCCACTCGGCATAGGGCTTGGCGCTCGCCAGGCTGTCCTTGAGCTCCTTGTCGTCGACGATGCGGCCCTTCTCCAGGTCGACGAGGAACATCTTGCCGGGCTGCAGCCGCCACTTCTTGACGATGCGCTCCTCGGGGATCGGCAGGCAGCCGCACTCCGAGCCCATGATGACGAGGTCGTCATCCGTGACGATGTAGCGTGACGGGCGCAGGCCGTTGCGGTCGAGCGTGGCGCCGATCTGGCGGCCGTCGGTGAATGCGATGGAAGCGGGGCCGTCCCAAGGCTCCATCATCGCCGCGTGGTACTCGTAGAACGCGCGGCGCGCCGGATCCATGAGCGCATGGTTCTCCCATGCCTCCGGGATCATCATCATCATCGCGTGCGCGACCGAGTAGCCGCCCATGACGAGCAGCTCCAGCGCGTTGTCGAAGGAGGCCGAGTCCGACTGGCCGTCATAGATGAGCGGCCAGAGCTTGTCGATGTCCTTGCCGAGGATCGGCGAGGAGATGGCGCCCTGGCGCGCGCGCACCCAGTTCTGGTTGCCGCGCACGGTGTTGATCTCGCCGTTGTGGCAGATCAGGCGGAAGGGATGCGCGAGGTCC
>JBLNDP010000157.1:0-3488 GCA_050261755.1 Clostridia bacterium | reverse complement strand
ACGGGAAGGCCGTTTCGCGAAGCGGCGCGCGCGATGCGGTCGATGCCCGGATCGTCCGGCCGCACCGTGTCCTCCCGCGGCGTCATCATGATGCGCACCGCGACGGCGCCCGGCTGCTTCTTCCATTCGGCGATCACGTCGCCGACGGCCGGGTCGGCCGGATCGACCGGCTTGACGATGGCGAAGCGCCCGGGGTGCTTGCGCTGGACCTCGACCGCGTAGCTCGCGTCGAAGCCGTAGAGGGACATGGCCGAGATGAAGATCGCGCCGTCGACGCCGACCTTGTCCATGGCGGCGACCATCTCGTCGCCGGTGACGTGCGGCGGCCAGTTGGGCACGGTCCGCCACGGGCGCTTCGGCGTGTTGGCTTCGTATGCGTGGACCTGCGAGTCGATGATCATCATGAGTGGTAATTTACCGCAAGCATGTTCAGGGACGGACCGCTCTCTCGCAGGCCGCCGGAGGAGATTCGCTACGGGACCGGCCGCTGCGCGCTCGGCGCGCTCCTCGTGGCATCGAGCGAGCGCGGCATCGTGACGATCATGGTGCGCGAGAGCCGGGCGAAGCTGCTTCGCGACCTCGCCGCGCGCTTCCCCATGGCGAGGCTCCTCCACGACGAGAAAGGGAGCAAGGCTACGGTTGGCCGGGTGGCGCGATACATCGCCGCGCCGTTCAAGCCGTTCCCGCTCGAGCTCGACATCCGCGGCACCGAGCTGCAGAAGCGCGTCTGGGAGGAAGTGAGGAAGATCCCTTTCGGTCAGACCTCCACTTACGCGAAGATCGCCGCCGCGATCGGCAAGCCGAAGGCCATTCGCGCGGTCGCCAGCTCGTGCTCACGCAGCTGGTTCGCGTTCGCCATCCCCTGCCACCGTGTCCTGCATACGGGCGGGCGCCGGGATGGACCGCAATACGAAAGGGTGGACTACGAGGCGAAGCTCGCCGCGAAACGCGGTGCAAGGCCTAGCCGCGCACGGGCTTCGCTGTAAAGGCGAGACAGTGGCCGTGGGGACTCATGGGTCCCTCGACCACCTTGCATTCGCCCGGCGACTTCGCAGTCTTCCCGGGGATGAAATGGAATCGACTCCCGATTGCCGACAGACCTCGCGACGTGCCGTTTTATTCCTTCGCAATTGCCGCGGGAATAAAAGCGGCTGGGTTGCGGTCAATCTGGCGGAGGTCCGGGGAAGCTCAAAGGGGGGCGCAGTGATTCTCGACAATCTGGGTGTTTCGCTCCGCCTGAAGATCGGTTTCCTGCTCGTCTTCGCGCTGGTGAGCGCTAGCGCGCTGACCGGTGTATGGCGGCTCGGAACGATCAGGGCGATCGTGGGCCGCCTGGTGGCCGAGGATGCGGTCATGATCGTCCTCGCGGAGCGCTGGGAAAAGTACGCCGGCTTGGAGCGCGAGCGAGCTCATGCCGCGCTGCTGCTCGACGACCGCATCGACGCCGACAAGGTCCGCGGCGAAATGGCGGCGGCGGCGGCGAAGGTGGCGGAAATCGGGAAAGAAATCAACGCCGCTCTGGACACGGACGAGGAAAGCCGCTTGTTCGCCGCCATTGCCGAGCGGCGCGAGGCCTATGTCAGGGAGCGCGACAACCTTATCAAGCGAAGGGCGGCCGGGGAAGACGTGCGCGACGATCTGGGCAGGCGTTTGGAGCCCTTGTCACAGGCTTACCTCGCTTCCGTCGGCACGTTCGCGGTCCTCCAGCAGCGCCACCTGGATCAAGTCAAGGACTCGGCGGATCGCGCCGTTTTCGACGCCCGGATGGCCATGGGAGCCATGATCATGGTGGGCCTGCTTACGGCCCTGGTCGCGGCGGTCCTGATCGCGCGCTCGATCGTCCGTCCAGTGGGGGAGGCGCGGCGCGCCGCGGAGCGGATCGCCGCCGGAGACCTGACGCGCGAGCTGGAGGTGCAGGGTCGCGACGAGGTGGCGGAGATGGGCACGGCGCTCTCGGCCATGCAGCACGCCCTGCGCCGGATGATTGACGACGTGCGTCGCGCCGCCGATACGGTCAATACGGCGTCGAGTGAAATCGCGCAGGGCCACACCGACCTGTCGAGCCGGACCGAGGAGCAGGCCTCGTCGCTGGTGCGGGCAGCGGCCTCCATGGAGCAGATTTCGGCAACGGTGTCGCAGAACGCGGAGAACGCGAAGCAGGCGAGCCAGCATGCCTCCGCGGCCTCGCAGGTGGCCGAGCGCGGGGGCAAGGTGGTGGAGGCGGTGGTGACCACGATGTCGGGAATCTCGGCCTCGTCGAAGAAGATCGCCGACATCATCGGCGTGATCGATGGCATCGCGTTCCAAACGAACATCCTCGCCCTGAATGCCGCCGTGGAGGCGGCGCGCGCAGGGGAGCAGGGGCGGGGATTCGCGGTCGTGACTTCGGAGGTGAGGAGCCTCGCGCAGCGCTCCGGCGCGGCCGCCAGGGAGATTCGGCAGCTGATCTCCGACTCGGTGAAGCGCATCGATGCGGGTTCCAAGGAGGTCGCCGAGGCAGGCCGCACCATGGACGAGATCGTGGAGTCCGTGAGGCGGGTCAACGGGTTGATGGCGGAGATCTCGACGGCCTCGCAGGAGCAGTCGCAGAGCGTGGCGCAGGTGAGTGGCACGGTGCAGCAGATGGAGCAGGTGACGCAGCAGAACGCGGCGATGGTCGAGGAGGTGGCGGCCGCATCGGCCTCGCTGGAGGAGCAAGCGGCGGCCCTCATCCGGGCGGTCGGCAGCTTCAGGCTGGCCCGGGGCGATTCGGCCGCGTCCCAGCCGTCACACCCCTCGAGGTTGGCACTGGCGGCGGCCAAGGCTTGGGGGCGATAGCAGCGCGCGCCGGCGCGTTCCTTGCGCCGGCCGCTGCCGCCTTCCTCTTCAGCTCGAGCGCAATGGCGCTCGATCCCATCGATACGGACGGGCCCGATTTCGTCGAATCCTCCGAGGTCGTTCGCCTTGGGGGTGTTCAATACGAAGTGGATTTGACTTCGGCGCGGAACCGGCCGTCGCGGCCGACCAGCCCCTCATTGTCGACACCGATACTCCTGAAGTACGGGTTTGCCGAGAATTTCGAGCTGCGCATCGCGCCCGATGGCTATCTGCGTCAGGACGGCGCTTCCGGCTTCGGGGATACCGCGGTCGGGATCAAATGGCACGCCCAGGACCGGGATGCGGAGAAGCGGATCCCCGCCATTTCGTGGATCCTGCATTTCGACACGCCTTCGGGCACCCGCGAGCTCAGGGGCGTGGGCGTGCGCCCCTCGTTGCGCTCGGTCGTCACCTGGGAGCTGCCCGGCGATTTCGCCTTGGGCATCATGCCGGGGATCAAATACGACGCTCGCGACGATGGCCACCGGTTCATGTCGACGATCTTCGGCTCCGTGCTCAACAAGCGCATCACCGAGCGCTTGAGAGCCTTCGTCGAAATCTCCTCCCCGCAAATCGCCTCGCAGGCAAACGGCGGCGTCCTCGCCAGCGGCGACGTAGGGGCCGCCTACCTG
>JBLNDP010000156.1:0-5652 GCA_050261755.1 Clostridia bacterium | reverse complement strand
CCGCCTATGTTTCCGCGCTCGAGATCGCGTGCCGCATGACGCTCGCGGCGACGAACCGAGCCAACCATCCGTGGCTGACGACGACGCTCTTCGGAGTGCTGGGGGCGGCGCTCGCGGCCGGAAGGGTGCGCTCGCTGCCGGAAGCCACGCTCCGGCATGCCGTCGGCATTGCCTATAGCTCCGCCGGAGGAAACCGGCAAGGGCTTCTCGACGGCGCCATGATCCAGCGCCTGCAGCCCGGGCTGTCCGCTCAAGCCGGGGTCGCCGCGGTCGCGCTTGCCTCGCAGGGCGTCACCGGCGCAACCGAGGTCCTCGAGGGGCGCTACGGCCTCTATCCGTCCTACTACGGCGCGGACTATGAGCCGCGCAACCTGCTCGATGGGCTCGGGCGCGAGTTCCGCATGCTCGACCTCGCGCTCAAGCCGTATCCATGCTGCAGCTATAGCCAGGAGCCGATCGAGGCGGCCACCGAGCTCGCTCACGAGCCGGGATTCGATGCGGGCGCGGTGAAGGAGGTGGTCGTCAGCGTGGCGTCGCGGCACGCGGCCGGGCTGGTGGATCGCGCGTACGAGCCGCGCAGCTGCGCGCAGGTCGATGCGCAGTTCAGCATGCAATACGTCATCGCGGCGACCCTCGTGCGCGGCTCCCTCGGCCTCAAGGACTTCCAGGACGACGCGCTCCATGATCGCGCCGTCATCGATTACGCCCGGCGGGTCCGCGTGGTCGTCGACGAGCAGGCTGCGAATACGGTCACGGTCACCCTGCAGGACGGCACGCAGCGATCAAGGCGTGTGAAGACGGCGCGCGGGCACCCGAGCCGCGCCTACGGCCACGCAGAGCTCCTGGGAAAGCTCGCCGAATGCGCATCGTTCGGCGCCGAGTCGACGGTGCCGGACGCGCAGGCCATCTACGACTGCGTCACGCGGCTGGAGCAGCTCGCCGACATCGGCGAGCTCGTGCGCCTTATTGCGCCGGCGCCTCGGCGGGCGGCTCGGGCGGCTCGATGAAGACTTCCCCGTCCTCGACGGTCACGGCAAAGCACTCGAGCTTGCGCAGCTTCGGGTTGCGGAGGTTCGCGCCGGTGCGCACGTCCCAGGTCCAGCCGTGCCAGGGGCAGGTGACGACGTGATCCTTGAGCCTGCCTTCGCCGAGCGGCCCGCCCATGTGCGGGCAGGCGTTCTGCGTCGCGTAGCAGCGACCCTGCACGCGGAAGAGCGCGACCGCGCGGCCCGCGACCTCGACGATCGACGACGTGCCCTCCGCGAGGTCTTTCTCCGAGGCGACGCGCACTTTGTTCTTGGAGGCTTCCATCGCTGAGATTATAAAATATGGAACCGTATTCAATATCATGAAACACTGCCCCACGAGGACGAGCACCCGATGATCATCGACTGCGATACCCACTACATGCCGCGCGATGCGTTCGAGCGCATGCCGGCGAAATTCGACTCCGTCCGGCCGCGCCTGCAGTTCGACGAGAACGGCATCTACGTCGGCATGGAGTTTCCCGGCCGCCCCAAGCCCCTGCCGCGCGCCACGCCGCTCAAGGCGCCGGGCACCGGCTCCGAGTACCCGGGCATGTGCGACATGGAGGCGCGCCTGAAGGACTACGTCGACATGGGCATCGAGCGGACGTGCCTGCTCGCCCAGTTCTCCGGCTGGTGGTCCTATCTCATCGAGCCGGAGCTCGCGACCGCGATGGCGCATGCGTGGAACCTGTCCGTCCTCGAGCTGCAGAAGAAATATCCGAAGCACGTGAGCGGCATCGCGCTCGTTGCGCTGCAAGACGCGGAGGCGGCGACCAAGGAGATGGCGTGGGCCAAGGAGCAAGGCTTCGGCGGCGTCGCGGTGGACAAGGTCTTCCCGGTCCACGCGCACGCCTATAGCGAAGGGCTCGGCAGCCAGAGGCAGCTGTGGCCTTTCTTCTCGGCCTGCGAGAGCCTCGACATGCCGATCTACCTCCATACCGTCCAGCACGGCCACCGCGTCAGCAACAACCCGTGGTTCCAGAAGGACGGCCTCGACCTCTTCGCTCCCAACGAGGGGCAGCTTTCGCTCATCTCCCTCTTCACGAGCGGCCTCCTCGACAAGCATGCCAAGCTCAAGTTCATCTTCACCGAGGCCGGCACCGAGTTCATTCGCCCGCTCGTCGAGAAGCTGGACAAGGCGTTCGGCACGGCGCTTGTCGACTACGACAACGAGGATGCGACGCCTTACTTCCGCGGGCGCGGACCGCGCCACGGGGACGAGAACCTGCAGCGCGCCCGCGCCCTGGAGCCGCTCGAGGTGTATCTCGAGAAGAACAAGAAACCGGCGAGCCATTACTTCAAGAACAACTTCTTCTTCACCATCGAGACCGAGGAGCCGGGGCTGCCCGACTCCATCGGGTTGCTCGGCGCGGATCGCTTCCTCTTCGCGACCGACTACCCGCACGACGATCCGGGCGGAGCCATGAAGTTCCAGGACGTCGAGCTCCTCGCCAAGAACGAGCGCATCAGCGAGCGCGACAAGCAGCGGCTGCGCTTCGAGAACGCGCGCGACTTCCTCCACCTGTAGCGCATGCTCCGCTCCTTCGAGAAGGTGTTCACGTTGCTCGACGCGTTCACGCTCGAGGAGCCGGAGTGGTCGCTCGCCGATCTGGCGCGCAAGGTGCAGATGGCGAAGCCGACCGTCCACCACATCATGTCGACCCTCATCAAGGGCGGATGGATCGACCGGGACCTGGAATCGAAGAAGTTCCGCCTTGGCGTCAAGCTGTGGGAGAAGGGCTCGCTCGCGATCAACCACATGGGGGTCCGGGAGCGCGCCCGCCCGTTCATCGAGGCGCTTTGCGCGAAATCGGGCGAGACGGTGCGGCTGGGAATCCTCGACAACGTCGATCCGCGCTGGGTGATCTATATCGACCGCGTCGAGACGCAGCACGCCGTGCGGGCTTCGGTGTCGGGCGAAGTGCGTTCTCCTTCGTACAGCGTGGCCACGGGCAAGGCGCTGCTCGCGCACCGGCCGGAAGTGGTCCGGCGGCTGGCGGCCCAGTCGCTGCGCGCCTATACGAAGGGGACATTGACCAACGTGGCCGCGCTGGAAAAGGACCTGGCGGCCACGCGCGAGCGCGGCTACTCGGTGAACCAGAGCGAGTTCCGCAACGACGTCGTGGGCATCGCAGCCCCGATCTGGGGCCACGAGGGCCAGGTGATCGCCGCCGTGGGCATCTCGATGCCGGCCTACCGGGCCGCGCCGGCGACGGTGCGGCGCCTGGCGGCGACGGTCGTCGCCACGGCGGGAGAGATTTCGAAGCGAATGGGTTATGTGCCGTCCGGAGGAACGCATGAAAAGACTGTCCCGCAGGATCCTCGCCGCGTGCCTGGCGCTGCTCGCGCCGTTCGCCGCGGCCCAAAACTTCCCGTCCCGGCCCATCGAGGTGATCGTGGGCTACGGAGCCGGGGGAGGGAGTGACCTCTCCATCCGCATGGTGGAGGACGGCGCCGCCAAGCGCCTCGGCCAGAAGATCGTCGTGACGAACCGCCCGGGCGCGGGCGGCATCGTCGCCTTCAACCAGTTCGTCCGCGCGCAGCCCGACGGCTACACGCTCGCCATCGGCACCACCGCGACGCTGACCGTCCAGCCGCACATCGAGCCCTCCGCGGTGCTCTGGAAGCCCGACGACTACGTGCCCATTGCGCAGATCTCGTTCATCCCGAACGTGCTCATCGTGCCGGCCGATTCCCCGATCAAGACCTACGCCCAGCTCATCGAGGCGGCGAAGAAGGGCGGGCCCGGCAAGCTCAAGGTGGGGATCACCTCGATCGGCACGATGATCCACCTGCCGCTCGTGCAGGTGGAGAAGCTCCACGGCGTGAAGTTCACGTACATCCCGCACAAGAGCAGCGCGGCGATCGTGACCTCCGTGATGGGCAGCCACCTCGATGCCGCCGGGGCGGACCTGCCGGCCGTCGCGACGCAGATCCGCGCCGGCTCGGTCCGGGCGCTCGGCATCTTCGCCGCCCATCGCCTCGCGACGCTTCCGGACGTTCCGACGCTGAAGGAGCTCGGGACGGACGTGGAAGCCGGCTTCTACAACATGCTCTTCGCTCCGAAAGGCACGCCGGAGCCGGTGCTGGCGAAGCTGCGCGCGGCGTTCCGGGATGCCCTGCAGGATCCGCAGGTGATCGACCGGGCGAACAAGGCGGACCTGCCGATCGAGTACCTCGACAGCGACGCGAGCCGCAAGCGCCTCACCCGCGACTACGAGATCCACGGGGCGTTGATCCGGGAGCTCGGGCTCGCGAAATAGCGGCGCGATGCACACCAAGACCATTCCGCTGCGCCCGCTGCCGCCCGGCGATGGGGCGGGCCGCACCGACCCTTGGTGGATGGCGCCCCTTGCCACGATGCTCGCGCTGGCCGTCCTCGCCGGCTACTCGGTCTGGGCGGCGCTCCAGGGCAAGGATTACTTCTTTGCCCCTTATCTTTCGCCGCTCTACACGACGTCGCCGGCGTGGATCGCCCTCTGGATACCCATCGGCCTGCGCGCGACCTGCTACTACTACCGCAAGGTCTACTATCGCGGGCTTTTCTGGTCGCCCCCGGCGTGCGGCGTCGCCGATCGAGGCGGCGGCTATGGCGGCGAGGCGCGCGGATGGCTCGTGCTGCAGAACGTCCACCGCTATTTCTTCTACCTCTCGCTTCCGGTCCTCGCGTTCATATGGAAGGACGCGGTCGCCGCGTTCCGCTTTCAGGGCCATTTCGGCGTGGGCCTCGGCTCGATCCTCCTGCTCGCCAACGCGGCGCTCCTCTCGGCCTATGCCGCCTCGTGCAATTCCTGCCGCCACGTCTGCGGAGGCCATCGCAAGTCCTTTCACGGCGCGCCGATCCGCCACCGCGCCTGGAAGATCGTCTCCCGCCTGAACGAGCGCCATGGCGAATACGCCTGGGCGAGCTTTGCCTCGGTGATCGCCGCCGACCTGTACATCCGCCTGCTGGCATCCGGGGTGCTGCACGACCCGAGGCTCTTCTGATGACGGCGGCCTGGCGCCATCGCGAATGCGATGTGCTCGTCGTGGGCGCGGGCGCCGCCGGCCTGCGCGCGGCGATTGCCGCCGGCAGCGCCGGCGCCCGCGTCGCGGTCGCATGCAAGTCGCTGCTCGGCAAGGCGGGCACGCTCCTCGCGACCGGGGACGTCGCCGACCTCGCGCGGGAGGCGCCCGAACGGATCGAGGAGCTGCGCTCATGGGGTGCGCTATTCGCCGGTGCCCGCGTCGGACTGGAGGTCTTGCGCACGCTGCAACATCGCGCGGTCGCACAAGAGAACGTCGACATTCACATGGAATGCGCCATCCTGCGGCTCTTCGTGGCCAAGGGCAGGATCATGGGCGCTCTCGGAGTCCGGCGCGCGACCGGCGAGCTGGTGCTCTTTCGCTGCAAGGCGGTCGTCCTGGCCGCCGGAAGCGCCGCGCGCGCGTGGAAGAAAAATTCGGGTACCGCCGATGCGACCGGCGACGCCTTCGCGCTCGCGCTGCGGGCCGGGGCGGAGCTGGCCGACATGGAGCTCGCGCAATTCGAGCCCGACGGCAGGTATCGCCATGGGCCGGGTGGCATCCGGGTTCATCCCGAGACGGCGCAGACCTGCGTCGCCGGCCTCTATGCGGCAGGCGA
>JBLNDP010000155.1:0-7970 GCA_050261755.1 Clostridia bacterium | reverse complement strand
TCTCGAGACCCGCGGCCTCACGAAGGAGTTCAAGGGTTTCGTAGCGGTCAGCAACGTTTCGCTTCGCGTGAAGCGCGGCAGCATCCATGCGCTCATCGGCCCCAACGGCGCCGGCAAGACGACCTGCTTCAACGTGCTCACGCATTTCCTCGAGCCGACGCGCGGCCAGATCTTCTTCAAGGGCCATGAGATCACCGGCTCGCCGCCGGCGCGCATCGCCCGCATGGGCCTCGTGCGCTCGTTCCAGATCTCCGCGGTGTTCCCGCACCTCACCGTGCTCGAGAACGTGCGCATCGCCCTGCAGCGCAAGGACCACGGCGCGTCTTTTGACTTCTGGGTTTCTGAAAAGATACTCAAGAAGCTGGATGGAGCAGCGCGCGAGCTCATCGAGGCCGTCGGCCTGTCCGAATTCTCGGAAACCGTCGCCGTCGAGCTGCCCTACGGGCGCAAGCGCGCGCTGGAGATCGCCACGACGCTCGCGCTCGACCCGGAGATGATGCTGCTCGACGAGCCCACGGCCGGCATGACGCACGCCGACGTGGAGCGCATCACCGCGCTGATCAAGCGCGTCTCCGCGAACCGCACCGTGCTGATGGTCGAGCACAACCTCTCCGTCGTGTCGACGCTCTCGCACAGCATCACCGTCCTGCAGCGCGGCGAGATCCTCGCGGAAGGCGACTACGCGAGCGTCTCCAAGAATCCGCAGGTCGTCGAGGCCTACCTGGGGTCCGGCCATGGCTGAGACTCTTCTCTCCGCGAAAGGCCTGAACGCGTGGTACGGCGAATCGCACGTGCTGCACGGCATGGACTTCGAGGTGCGGGAAGGCGAGGTCGTGACGCTTCTCGGCCGCAACGGCGCCGGGAAGACGACCACGCTGAAATCGATCATGGGCATGGTGGCCCGCCGGGAAGGCTCGATCTCCTTCAAGAGCAAGGAGCTGATCCGGCTTCCGTCGAACGCCATCGCCCGCTTGGGCATCGCGTTCTGCCCCGAGGAGCGCGGCATCTTCGCCAGCCTGGACGTGGAGGAGAACCTGCTCCTGCCGCCGCAGGTGGCGCCGGGCGGCCTGCCGCTGGAAAAGATCTACGAGCTCTTCCCGAATCTCAAGGAGCGCCTGCGCAGCCAGGGCACCAAGCTCTCGGGTGGCGAGCAGCAGATGCTCGCCATCGGCCGCATCCTGCGCACCGGCGCGCGCCTGCTGCTCCTCGACGAGCCGACCGAGGGCCTGGCGCCGGTGATCGTGCAGCAGATCGGCCGCACCATCGAGCGGCTGAAGAAAGAGGGCTTCACCATCCTGCTGGTCGAGCAGAACTTCCGCTTCGCGCAGAAGGTCGCCGACCGGCACTACATCGTCGAGCACGGGCGCGTCGTGGAGATGGTTCCCGGCGCGGAGCTCGAGGCGAACATGGGCCGGGTGCACGAGTACCTGGGCGTCTGAAGGTCAACCACGAAGGAGAAGGAGCAGTCATGAAAGCCGTCAGCAAAATCACCGCAGCAGTCGCGCTCGCGTTCGCCGCCGTCGGCGCGCAGGCGCAGGTTTCCGACAACGTCGTCAAGATCGGGGTCCTGAACGACATGTCGAGCCTGTATGCCGACATCGGCGGCCCCGGATCCGTCGTCGCCGCCAAGATGGCGGTGGAGGACTACCTGAAGAGCTCGAAGTCGAAGCTCAAGGTCGAGGTCGTCTCGGCGGACCACCAGAACAAGCCCGACGTCGGCTCCCAGATCGCCCGGCAGTGGATCGACGTGGACCACGTGGACGCCATCTTCGACGTGCCGACCTCGTCGGTCGCGCTCGCGGTGAACCAGGTGGTGCGCGAGAAGGGCAAGGCGTTCATCAACACCGGCGCCGCGACCTCCGACCTCACCGGCAAGGCGTGCTCGCCGAACACGGTGCACTGGCTCTACGACACGTGGATGCTGGCGCACGGCACCGGCGGCGCCATGGTGAAGACGGGCGGAGACAGCTGGTTCTTCATCACCGCCGACTATGCCTTTGGCCATGCCCTCGAGCGCGACACTTCCGAGGTGGTCAAGGCGGCGGGCGGCAAGGTGCTCGGCGCAGTCCGCGCCCCCCTGAACACCCAGGACTTCTCGTCGTTCCTCCTGCAGGCGCAGGCCTCGAAGGCCAAGGTGATCGGCCTCGCCAACGCCGGCGGCGACACCATCAACTCGATCAAGCAAGCCGCGGAGTTCGGCATCGTCAAGGGCGGGCAGAACCTCGCCGGCCTGCTCGTGTTCCTGACCGACGTCCATAGCCTCGGGCTCGACAAGGCGCAGGGCCTCGTCCTGACCGAGACGTTCTACTGGGACCTCAACGACGGCACGCGCGCCTGGTCGAAGCGCTTCGCGGCGGCGAACGGCGGCAAGTACCCCAGCATGGACCACGCGGGCGTCTACGCGAGCGTGCTGCACTACCTGAAGGCTGTCGATGCGGCCAAGACGGACGACGGCACGAAAGTGGTGGAGGAGATGAAGAAGCTGCCGACCGACGATGCCCTCTTCGGCAAGGGCCGCATCCGCCAGGACGGCCGCAAGCTGCACCCGGCGTACCTCTTCGAGGTGAAGAAGCCGTCGGAGTCGAAGGGCCCGTACGACTACTACAAGCTGCGCGCCACCATCCCCGCCGAGCAGGCGTTCCGGCCGGAGAAGGAAGGCGGCTGCTCGCTGGTCAAGTAACGGTAAGAAGCAAAGGCAAAGATGACCGAGATCTTCGGCATTCCCATCCAGGCCCTCATGGGGCAGCTGCTGATCGGGCTGATCAACGGCTCGTTCTATGCGCTGCTGTCCCTGGGCCTGGCGGTCATCTTCGGCCTGCTGAACATCATCAACTTCACGCACGGCGCCCAGTACATGATGGGCGCCTTCTGCGCCTACCTGCTGCTGAACAAGACCGGCCTCGGGTACTGGCCTTCGCTTCTCATCGCGCCGGTCGTCGTCGGCGCCACCGGCGTGGTGATCGAGCGCACCATGCTGAAGCAGCTCTACAAGCTCGACCATCTCTACGGCCTGCTGCTCACTTTCGGCCTGGCGCTGATCATCCAGGGCCTGTTCCGCAACGAATACGGCTCGTCGGGCCAGCCCTATCCCATTCCTGCGGAGCTGAGCGGCGGCAAGAACCTCGGCTTCATGTTCCTCCCGGTGTATCGCGGCTGGGTCATCCTCGTCTCGCTCGTCGTCTGCCTCGGCACCTGGTTCGTGATCGAGAGGACCAAGCTCGGCGCCTACCTGCGCGCGGCGACGGAGAACCCTCAGCTCGTCCAGGCCTTCGGGATCAACGTGCCTCGCATGATCACGCTCACCTACGGGTTTGGCGTGGCGCTGGCGGCCTTCGCCGGCGTGATGGCCGGGCCGATCTACCAAGTGAGCCCGCAGATGGGCGCCGACCTGATCATCGTCGTCTTCGCCGTGGTGGTCATCGGCGGCATGGGCTCCATCATGGGCTCCATCGTCACCGGCTTCGGGCTCGGCGTCATCGAGGGCCTGACCAAGGTGTTCTATCCGGAAGCGTCCAACACGGTCATCTTCATCATCATGGCGATCGTGCTGCTCATCAAGCCGGCGGGCCTCTTCGGGACGCAGAAATGAGGGAGCAGCGCGCGCCGTTCGCGGTCCTGGTGGCGTTCTTCGCGCTGGCGCCGCTCGTCGTCTATCCGGTGTTCCTCATGAAGGTGATGTGCTTCGCGATCTTCGCGTGCGCCTTCAACCTCCTCATCGGCTTCGGCGGGCTGCTGTCCTTCGGGCATGCCATGTTCCTCGGCACCGCCGGCTACGCCTCGGCGTACGCGGCGAAGTCGTGGGGCTTCCCGCCGGAATTCGCCATCCTTTTCGGGACGCTGTGCGCGGGGCTCCTCGGCATCGTCACGGGCCTGCTCGCCATCCGCCGCCAGGGCATCTACTTCGCCATGATCACGCTCGCGCTCGCGCAGATGATCTTCTTCTTCTGCCTGCAGGCGCCCTTTACCGGCGGCGAAGACGGCATCCAGGCGGTGCCGCGCGGGCGGCTCTTCGGCCTGGTCGACCTGGGCAACATCTGGGCGATGTACGCGACGGTGCTCGGGATTTTCCTGGGTGCGTTCCTCCTGATCTACCGCGTCATCCACTCGCCGTTCGGCCAGGTGCTCAAGTCGATCCGGGAGAACGAGGCGCGCGCCACCTCGCTGGGATACGACACGACGCGCTACAAGCTTCTTGCGTTCGTGCTGTCGGCAGCGCTCGCCGGGCTTGCCGGCGCCACGAAGGCGATCGTCTTCCAGCTCGCCTCCCTTACCGACGTCCATTGGACGATGTCCGGAGAGGTCGTGCTCATGACGCTCCTGGGCGGGTTGGGAACGATTTTCGGTCCGGTGGTCGGCGCGCTCGTCGTCGTGGCGCTCGAGAATTACCTTGCCCAGCTGGGCGGCTGGGTGACTGTCGTACAGGGAACAATCTTCGCCGCCTGCGTGCTCACCTTCCGGCGTGGCATCGTCGGCGAGGTGGCGCGCCTCATCCGCCGGCCGTTGTAAAAAGCTCCTCGCCGAAGCCGATGCTGCGGCGCAAACAGGCGCGGGCGCCACACTTTTTTGCACGCCGTCCGAAAGGCGCGGTTTATCTTCGCCGCGGCTTGGATTTATCCTGACGTCTACGCTATAGTGCCACTTGAAATAGTCGCACTAAAGGCTGGACAACAAAGGTTTTCCCGGGCACGAAGTTATTCCGCCGTGCCCGGAGGAACGCCGAGGGAATAAAAAATAAATGGGGAGAGGAGACGATCGCTGTGAGTGATGCAGCGGCGGGCCGGATCAAGGTGCTGGTGATCGACGATAGCAACACGATTCGTCGCAGCGCCGAGATGTTCCTGCGCCAAGCGGGATACGAAGTCATCCTCGCCGAGGATGGATTCGACGCGCTCGCGAAGATCTCCGATCACGAGCCGCAGGTCATCTTCGTCGACATCATGATGCCGCGGCTCGACGGCTACCAGACCTGCGCGCTCATCAAGCAGAACCCCGCGCTCCGGTCGACGCCGGTCATCATGCTCTCGAGCAAGGACGGCGTGTTCGACCGCGCGCGCGGGCGGCTCGCCGGCTCCGACCGCTACCTCACCAAACCTTTCACCAAGGAGGCGCTCCTCGAGGCCGTGCAGCAGCACGCCCGGGCGGCGCGTCCGTCTTAACCGCAGAGGCTCACATGACCATCAAGAACGTACTCGTCGTAGACGACTCTCCCACCGACCGCCAGCATCTCACCGACATCCTCTCCAAGGGCGGCTACGCCGTCTCCACGGCCGCGAGCGCCGAGGAGGGCATCGCGAAGGTGAAGGCGACCAAGCCGGACCTCGTGCTCATGGACGTCGTGCTGCCGGGCCATAACGGCTACCAGGCCACGCGCGAGCTCTCCAAGGACGAGTCGACCAAGAACATCCCCGTCATCCTGTGCACGAGCAAGAGCCAGGAGACCGACAAGGTGTGGGGCATGCGCCAGGGCGCCCGCGACTACGTGACGAAGCCCGTCAACGGCGCGGAGCTGCTCAAGAAGATCTCCGCCCTCGGCTAAGGACGCGAGCGCCGCGCCATGGCCGAGAAGCTCTCCCTCCGCGACTACCAGCGCGACCTGGCCGAGCGCCTGCGCGCCGCCGGCGGCGCGCGCGCGAGCTCCATGCTCGCGCTGCAGATCGGCGAGGAGGGCTGGCTGGTGGATCTCGCCGACGCGAGCGAGGTGATCCCGGTCCCGCCGATCACGGCAGTGCCGCTCACCAAGCCGTGGTTCAAGGGCGTGACCAACATCCGCGGCAACCTCTTCACCGTGGTCGATTTCCCGGCCTTCCTCGGCGGCGCGGGCGTGGCGCTGAGCGAGCAGTCGCGGCTGCTGCTCATCGGCGAGCGCTTCCGCACCGGCGCGGCGCTGCTCGTCGACCGTTCGATGGGACTGCGAAATCCGGCGCAGCTGAAGCAGGCGCCGCGCGGCGAGGGCGCCGCGTGGCTCAAGGGCAAGTACGTGGACGAGGAAGGGCGGCCGTGGAAGGAGCTCGATCTCGGACACCTGGTGGTCGATCAGGAATTCCTAATGGTCAGTGCGGCGTGAAAGCCGCCGTGAAAGTGATTGAGGGGGAAAGCGTTATGCGTACCAAGTCCTTGCAGGGCCTGCTGTGCGGCCTGGCGCTGGCGGCAGCGGCGGCGCAGGCATCCGCGGAAACCGGCGTCACCAGCGACACGATCCTGCTCGGGCAGGCCGCGGTGTTCAGCGGCCCGGCCGCGCAGCTCGGCATCCAGATGCGCAACGGCATCGAGGCGTACTTCAAGGAAGTGAACGAGAAGGGCGGCGTCAACGGACGCAGGCTCAAGCTCGTCACGGAGGACGACAAGTACGAGCCGGCCGCCGCGCCCGCCGCGAGCAGGAAGCTCATCGAGGAGCAGAAAGTGTTCGCCCTCATGGGCTACGTCGGCACGCCGACCGGCGTGGCGCACCTCCCCGTGGTCACGCAGGCGAAGGTGCCGCTGGTCGGCATGTTCACCGGCGCCGAGGCGCTGCGCGTGCCGTTCAACCGCTACGTCTTCCACGTGCGCGCGAGCTACTACGACGAGACCGACAAGATCGTCGAGCAGGTGGTGTCCACCGGCGGCAAGAAGATCGCCGTGTTCTACCAGGACGACGCCTACGGCCAGGCCGGCCTCAAGGGCACCGAGATCGCCATGACGAAGCGCAACCTCAAGGTGGCGGCCCTCGGCAAGTTCGAGCGCAATACGGTCAAGGTCGAGGAGGCGGTGAAGACGCTGAACGCGGCGCAGCCCGACGCGGTCGTGATGATCGGCGCTTATACGGCCTGCGCCGAGTTCATCAAGCAGATGAAGAAGGCGGGCAGCGGCTCCCAGTTCTACAACGTCTCGTTCGTCGGCTCGACGTCGCTCGCCAACGCGCTTGGCAAGGACGGGGTCGGAGTCGCCATCTCGCAGGTGGTGCCCTTCCCCTGGGCGCTGTCGCTGCCGGTGGTGAAGGAATACCAGCAGCTTTCCAAGAAGGCCGGGTTCACGGACTACAACTTCGGCGCGCTGGAGGGCTTCCTCACGGCCAAGGTCATGGTCGAGGGCCTGAAGCGCACCGGCAAGGACCTGACGCGCGAGAAGTTCATCGACGCGATGGAGAAGATGCAGGACGTCGACCTGGGCGGCTTCTTCGTCGGCTATTCGCCGAAGAACCACCAGGGCTCGAAGTTCGTCGACCTGACGATCATCGCCCACGACGGCAAGTTCCTGCACTGAGCAAAGGACGGGAGAAAAGACATGGCATTCAAGCTCGCAATCAAACTTCCCTTCGGCGGCGCGGCGAAAAAGGAAGCCGCTGCGGCCGCGGGGCCGTCCTCGGTCATGGGAAGCCCGCTGCCCCTGCTCGGCAAGATGGCCTTCGGCCGGCAGCTGCGCATCCTCACCAGCGTGCTCGTCGTGCTGCTGCTCGCCGACGGCGCGACGGTGGTCTACGACGCCTACCGCGGCACGGTGTCGACCGCCTACATCGCCACGGTCGGCAAGATCCGCATGCTCTCCCAGCGGCTCGCCAAGGCCGCGCAGCAGGCCTCGCAGGGCAACCGCGAGGCCTTCAAGCAGCTGAAGGCGAGCCGCGATGAGTTCGACCAGGCCATCAAGGTCCTGCTGGCCGGCGGGGACGCCGGCGGCACGACGGTGCCGGCGACCAGCGGCGAGGCCCGTCCCGCCCTCGAGAAGCTCGACGGGCAGTGGAAGCGCACCGATGCCAACGCCTCGCTCGTGATCGGCGAGGAGCGCAACCTGGTGGCGCTCGGGGAGGCCGTGCGCTCCATCAACGCGAACAACCCGACCCTCGCCGAGCTCGCGGACGAGATCTCCGCGCTCAGCGTGCAGTCCAACGGATCGGCGCGGCAGAACGCCATCACCGGCCAGCTGGTCATGCTGACCCAGCGCATGGCGAAGAACGCGAACACGATGCTGGCGAGCGACGTGGTGGACCCCGAGGTGGC
>JBLNDP010000154.1:0-6424 GCA_050261755.1 Clostridia bacterium | reverse complement strand
ACCCCGCTGCGGCGGGGTCTTTCTTTTGGGCTCCGCGCGGAGCCGGTGGAGCGGGTGAAGGGAATCGAACCCTCGTATGCAGCTTGGGAAGCTGCCGTTCTGCCATTGAACTACACCCGCTAACGCATTGAATTTTATCAGGACGATCAGCAGTACAATCGCGTCGTGATCGAAGTGATCGTCAACGGTCAGGCGCATCGCCTGGAACCGCCCGCCAACGTGAGCGCACTGCTTGAGAAACTACAGATGGCCGGCAAAAAGCTCGCCGTCGAGCGCAACGGCGAGATCGTGCCCAAGGGCCTGCATGGACAGACCGTGCTGCAGAACGGCGACCAGCTCGAGATCGTCGTGGCCGTCGGCGGAGGCTGAAGGATGAGCGATCCGTTGATCATTGCAGGCAAGCGGTACTCGTCGCGCCTGCTCGTCGGGACGGGGAAATACCGCGATTTCGCGGAGACGCGCGCAGCCGTGGAGGCCTCCGGTGCAGAGATCGTCACCGTGGCGATCCGCCGCACGAACATCGGCCAGAACCGCAACGAGCCCAGTCTCCTGGAAGCGCTGCCGCCTTCGCGCTGGACCTACCTGCCCAACACCGCCGGCTGCTACAACGCCGAAGACGCCGTGCGCACGCTGCGGCTCGCGCGCGAGCTGCTCGACGGGCATTCGCTCGTCAAGCTCGAGGTGCTCGGCGACCCCCACACGCTCTACCCGAACATGCCGGAGACCTTGAAGGCCGCCGAGCAGCTGGTGAAGGAAGGCTTCCAGGTCATGGTGTATTGCTCCGACGACCCGATCCAGGCGCAGATGCTCGAATCCATGGGCTGCGTGGCGGTGATGCCGCTCGCCTCGCTCATCGGCTCCGGGATGGGCATCCTCAATCCCTGGAACCTGCAGCTGGTGATCGAGAAGGCCAAGGTGCCGGTGCTCGTGGACGCGGGCGTCGGCACGGCATCGGATGCGGCGGTGGCGATGGAGCTCGGCTGCGACGGCGTCCTGATGAACACGGCGATTGCGGCAGCGCGCGAGCCGGTGCGCATGGCCGCGGCAATGAAGAAGGCGGTCGAGGCCGGCCGCGAGGCATTCCTGGCCGGGCGCATGCCGAAAAAGCTCTACAGCGCCGCACCCAGCTCGCCGGTCGAAGGCAAGATCGCGCCGAAATCCAAGGCGGCTTGAATCGCCCCGTCAGGAGTTTCGTGCTGCGGCAGGGTCGCACGACCCCGGCGCAGAGACGGGCGCTCGACGAGCTGTATCCACGCTATGGCATTTCCTTTGAAGAAAAATTCCTAGACAAGAAGAACGCGTTCGGCCGTGATGCCCCCTTGGTGCTGGAAATCGGCTCGGGCATGGGCGAGACGACCGCGGCGATTGCCCAGGCGCACCCCGAGGTCGACTTTTTGGCGATCGAGGTGCACGGGCCGGGCGTCGGCAGCCTGCTGAACCGCATCGCCGCCGAGCGGCTCACGAACCTGCGCGTCATTCGCCATGACGCCTCGGAGGTCCTGGAAAAGATGATCGGCGATGGCACGCTCGCCGGCCTGCACCTGTTCTTTCCGGATCCGTGGCCGAAGAAGCGCCACCACAAGCGCCGCCTCGTCCAGCCGGCCTTCGCCGAGCTCGCGGCGCGGAAGCTCGCGCAAGGCGGCATCTTCCATGCCGCGACGGACTGGCCGGAGTACGCGGAGCAGATCGCGGCGGTCCTCGGCGCCAGCGGCTTCTTCCAGGCGACGGGGAGCGGCCTCGTCGAGCGGCCGGTCACGAAATTCGAGGCGCGCGGGCAGCGCCTCGGCCACGCTATCCGCGACCTTTACTTTCGCCGAGAAAGAGCTCCAGCAGCTCGTTGAGGAAGCGCCGCCCACGCTCGCTGGGACGGATGCGCCGCCAATCCCGCTCGATCAAGCCCTTGTCCTCGGCTAGGCGAAGCGGCTTCTCGACCGACCCAATCGCCAGCCCGGTTCGCTCGGAGAACAGGCGCACCTCGAACCCCTCGACGAGGCGCAGGGCGTTGAGCATGAATTCGAACGGCAGTTCCGTTGCCGGGATGGCGCGGTCCTCCACTCTGGAATCCCGCGAAAGAAGATATTCACGAGGCTGCTTGATGCGCGCGTGCCGCGTGACACGGTCCGGGAAGCTGATCTTGCCGTGAGCCCCTGCGCCGATGCCGAGGTAGTCGCCGAACTGCCAATAGTTGAGGTTGTGGCGCGCGCGCCGGCCCGGGCGCGCGAAGGCCGAGGTCTCGTAGTGCTCGAAGCCTCCTTCACCCAGGATTTCCTCGATCGCGACCTGCATGTCGGCGCACGCATCGTGCTCAGGCAAGCGCGGTGGCCGGCTATAGAAGACGGTATTGGGCTCGATGGTGAGCTGGTACGCGGAAATGTGCGGAACGCCGGAGGCGATCGCGGCACCGACATCCCGGCGGGCCTGCGCCACCTCCTGTCCAGGCAAGCCGTACATGACGTCGACGTTGACGTTGTCGAAGCTCGCCAGCGCCGCATCGATCGCTCGGGCGGCCTCGCCGGCATCGTGGATTCGCCCAAGGGCGCGCAGCATGGCGTCGTCGAAGCTTTGCACGCCGATCGAGATGCGGTTCACGCCCGCCGCGCGAAAGCCGGCGAAGCGTCCGGCTTCCACGGTGCCCGGATTCGCCTCGAGCGTGACCTCGGCGTCCGGCTCGAGCGGCAGGCGAGCGCGAACGCCGGCGATCAGCTCGTCGATCGATTCGGGCGAGAAGAGGCTCGGCGTGCCGCCGCCGATGAAGACGCTGGTCAGCCGCCGGCCCCATACCGAGGGAAGAAGCCCCTCCAGGTCGGCGAGGAGCTTGGCGATGTACTGGCGCTCGGGCAGCCCGTCGCCGTGCTCGTGGGAATTGAAATCGCAATACGGGCATTTCCGCACGCACCACGGAATATGGACGTACAGCGCGAGCGGCGGCAGCGCCGCAAGGTGCACCGCGCCTGGCGCGTCAATCGTCGCGGGCATCTCGAAGCAGGCCGACGAGCTTCGCCAGGGCCTGGCCACGGTGACTAAGGCGATTCTTCTGCGCGGGATCGAGCTCCGCGGCCGTCTTGCCCAGCTCCGGCACGAGGAAAAGCGGGTCGTAGCCGAAGCCGTTGGCGCCGCGCGGCGCGACGGCGATCTCGCCGTGCCAGCGCGCCTCGGCGATGATCGGCTGCGGATCGGCCGCGTTGCGGACGTAGGCGAGCACGCACGTGTAATAAGCGCGCCGGTCGCCAGCAGAGAGACTCGCAAGGAGCTTCGCGTTGTTGCGCGCGTCGCGCTCCTCCCGACTGCCGTGCCGGCCAGCATAGTAGGCGGAGTGCACGCCGGGCTCTCCCCCAAGCGACGGCACGCTAAGGCCGGAGTCGTCCGCGAGCGCAGGCAGTCCGGCGGCCCGGCTGGCATGGCGCGCCTTCTCGAGGGCATTCTCGACGAAGGTGTCGTGCGGCTCCTCGGCCTCGGCGATGCCGAGGCTGCCTTGCGCGAGCACCTCGAAATTCAGGCCCGCGAGGAGTTCGCCGATCTCGCGCAGCTTGCCGGGGTTGTTCGAGGCGAGGACGAGCTTCCTAGGAAGCGGCAAGGGCCCTTCTCTGGTGCGCGACGAGCTCCGCGATGCCGCGCTCGGCGAGGCCGAGGAGCGCATCGGCTTCGGCGCGCGAGAAAGGCGCGCCTTCCGCCGTCCCCTGCATCTCGACGAAGCGCCCGGCGCCGGTCATGACGACGTTCATGTCCGTCTCGCAGCTCGAATCCTCGGCGTAGTCGAGGTCGAGCACCGGCATCCCCTGGTAGACGCCGACCGAGACCGCCGCCACGAAATCCTTTACGGGGATCGAGCTGATGAGGCCCTTGTTCTTCAGGTGAGTGAGGGAATCATGCAGCGCGACGAAGGACCCCGTGATCGCCGCGGTGCGGGTGCCGCCGTCGGCCTGCAGGACATCGCAATCGATCTGGATTGAGCGCGACCCCAGCGCGGCGAGGTCGACCACCGCGCGTAGCGAGCGGCCGATCAGGCGCTGGATTTCCTGCGTGCGGCCGGACTGCTTTCCGCGCGCCGCCTCGCGATCGGTGCGCGTATTCGTCGCCCTGGGCAGCATGCCGTATTCGGCGGTCACCCAGCCGCGCCCCGTATCGCGCAGGAAGGGCGGCACGCGCTCCTCCACGGAAGCGGTGCAAAGGACGTGGGTATCGCCGAACTGCACGAGTACCGAGCCCTCGGCGTGCTTGGTGTACCGGCGCGTCAGGCGCACGGGGCGCAGCTCGTCGGCGCGGCGGCCGCTGGGTCTCATGGGCCGGCGATTCTACCTTTGCGGCGGCGTCTTCCTGAGCGCCGCCTTGATCTCGGCGATGGCCTTCTCCACGTCCTCGTCGCTCATGCGGAGGAAATCCATGTCCGTGGCGGTGAAATCATGCACGTCGGTCCGCAGCTCGGCATAGGGGACCGTCGCCGGGCCGTCGTCGGCGGACGCCACCTTCTCCTCGCCCCAGGCCATGGCCACGACGGAAGTGTTGTCCGCCTCGTGCGACGCACGCGCCTCGGCGAGCTCGAGCAGCGAGGCGACGGCCTGCGGCAGCGGTTGGGTGCTGAGGGCGTGAACCAGCTGCCTCTGCGTGAGCGGCCCCCAGAGGCCGTCGGAGCACAGCAAGCACACGTCGTCCTTCTCGAGGCGCTCGCTTCCGGCATCGACGCGCGGGGCTTGCACGCCGCCCAGGCACTGCAGCAGGCGGTTGCGGTCCGGGTGCGACGCAGCCGCCTCCTCGCGGATGCGGCCCTCGTCCACGAGCTGCTGGACGAGCGAATGGTCCTTCGTGCGCACGACGATGCGCCCCTTGCGGAACAGGTAGAACCGGCTGTCGCCGATGTGCGCCCAGTGCGCGACCCCGTCCTGCACCAGGCAGGCGACGATCACGGTACGCGGCACTTCGCGCATGCGCCGGCTTTCCGCCTCGCGGAGGATCGCGACGTGCGCCGCGGCGAGCGCGCGCGGCAGGAAGAGCTCAGGCTGCGCGAGCGCCGGCTTCGCTTCCTGCCCGAAGGCGCGGCCGAGGTGGTCCACCGCCATCTGCGCCGCCACTTCCCCGTGCGCATGGCCGCCGAGGCCGTCGGCCACGGCGAGGAGCACCGCGCGGCCGGAAGCCCAGTCGGCGACGCGATCCTGGTTCAGCTTGCGGGCGCCGATGCGGCTTTCCTTGATGAGGGAGTACTTCATCGTCACTGCCGCCTGAACCTGAACGCGTCGCGCAGCTGATCGAGGAGCGCCGGCGCCGCAGCCTCGGCGTGCCGCTCGGGCGGCTTCTCGCCGAGCAGGGCCTTCTGCAGGGAAAAGCCGCTTTGCGGCCGCTCGAGGTGGTCGAGCCGAAGGCACCAATCGACGATCTCGAGGAGCTCCGTCGAGTACTTGCCCGACCAGGCGCGGCGCGCGGGCACGAGCGTGTCCTTCGTGCTGCGCTGGTCCGCCGGCAGCGGCGGCGTGCCGCCCAGGCACGCGTACATCGTCGCGCCGACGGAATAGACGTCGCTCCAGGGCCCGAGATCGTCCCGCCTCGCGTGCTGCTCGGGGGAAGCGAAGCCGGGCGTGTAGGTCGGCGGCAGCTTCGCGCCTTCGCCGGTGAGGGTCTGGCGCGCCGCGCCGAAATCGATGAGCAGTGGCGTGCCGTCGTTGCGGATGTAGATGTTGCCCGGCTTGATGTCGAGGTGCAGGAGCTTGTTGCTGTGCACTTCGCGCAGGCCGTTCAGGAGCTCCGCGAAGGTGCGCCGCAGCCACGCCTCGTCGAGCGCGCCGCGGCGATGCACGATGTGCTGCTGCAGGGTGCGCCCGCGCTCGTAGCGCATGACGAGATAGACGGTTTCGTTCGCGCGGAAGAAGTTGAGCACGCGAACGACGTTGGGATGGGAGAGCCCCGCGAGCGCCCTTCCCTCCTCGAAGAAGCACTTGAGGCCGTAGCGGAACGTCGACAGATTCTCGTCCGCGACCGCCGGCGCCGCCGTCCCGTTGGTGCGCAAGGCGAGCGTCGAGGGCAGGTATTCCTTGATGGCGACGGGCACCTCGTTCTCGTCGTGCGCGAGGTAGACGAAGGAGAAGCCGCCCGCCGCGAGCACGCGCAGGACGCGATAGTTCTCGAGCTTCGCGCCCTCGGGAAGCGGCTGGTTGGCTTGCGCTGCCATGTACCCTATGATAGCGCCTCGCCGTCGAGCGACTCCCCGTAAAACCGCACGCTTTCCCGTGCGTTTTCCTTCGATCGACTACTACCGAGCGCGATTCGGCCGACCGATTCTGCGGACCAATTGTCAAGAATGATACAGAGCATGACCGGCTACGCAGCGGCCAGCGCCGAGGGCGCCGGCGGCCGGCTTTCGCTCGAGCTGCGCTCGGTGAATTCGCGCTTCCTCGACGTGCAGATGCGCGTCGCGGAAGAGCTGCGCGCGCTGGAG
>JBLNDP010000153.1:0-7718 GCA_050261755.1 Clostridia bacterium | reverse complement strand
CGCCTCATTCCTGCGACCGGCGCGCTGCGCCCGGATGCGCCGAAATGGCCGTGGGAAGTGCACGTGCTTTCGTCCAAGGAGGTCAACGCCTGGTGCATGGCAGGCGGCAAGGTCGCCGTGTACACGGGCCTGATCGAGCAGATCAAGCCGAGCGACGACGAGCTGGCGGCGGTGCTCGGACACGAGATGGGGCACGCGCTGCGCGAGCACGTGCGAGAGCAGGCCTCGCGCCAGATGGGCGAGCAGCTGGCGCTCGGCGTCGTGGGCGCGGTCTTCAATGTCCCGGACATCGTCCAGCAGCTGGCGCCGACGGTCCTCGACGTGACCTTCAACCTGCCGCACTCCCGCGCCCAGGAAAGCGAAGCGGACCGCGTCGGCGTGGAGCTGGCGGCACGCGCAGGCTACGACCCGCGCGCAGCGATCTCCCTTTGGCAGAAGATGGAAAAACTCGGCGGCTCGAAGCCGCCGCAGATCCTCTCGACCCACCCGTCAGATGCGGCGCGCCTCAAGGACCTCGCCTCCATCACCGAGAAGGTCATGCCCCTTTACCAGGCTGCGAAATCGGGCGGCTCCGCCTCCGCAGGGAAGTAATAAGCCCCCGTATCCGTGAGATAATTTCCCATTTGCGCACTGCCGCAAATGGGACAAACGCTCTACGACAAGCTTTGGGATAGCCACCTCGTCCACAGCGAGGAAGACGGCACCGCGCTCCTCTACATCGACCGCCACCTCGTCCACGAGGTGACGAGCCCCCAGGCCTACGAGGGCCTGAAGCTCGCCGGCCGCAAGCCGTGGCGCACCGAATCCGTGGTCGCGACCGCCGACCACAACACGCCGACCGAGCACTGGGAAGAAGGCATGGCCGGCATCCGCGACCCCTTCGCGAAGCTGCAGGTCGAGACGCTCGACGTCAACATGCGCGAGTTCGGCGCGAAGGTGTACTTCCCGTTCCTGGACAAGCGCCAGGGCATCGTGCATGTGATCGGGCCGGAGCAGGGCGCGACGCTTCCCGGCATGACGGTGGTCTGCGGCGACTCGCACACGAGCACGCACGGCGCCTTCGCGTGCCTCGCGCACGGCATCGGCACCTCCGAGGTGGAGCACGTCCTCGCCACGCAGTGCCTCGTCACGAAGAAGATGAAGAACATGCGCGTGAACGTCGAAGGGCCGCTCGCGGCCGGCGTTACCGCCAAGGACGTGATCCTCGCGATCATCGGCAAGATCGGCATGGGCGGCGGCATCGGCTATGCCATCGAGTACGCGGGCAGCACGATCCGCGCGATGTCGATGGAAGGCCGCATGACGGTCTGCAACATGTCCATCGAGGCGAGCGCGCGCGCCGGCCTCGTCGCGGTGGACGACGCGACGATCGCCTACGTGAAGGGCCGGCCGTTCGCGCCGAAGGGCGCCGAATGGGACGCGGCGGTGGCCTACTGGCGCACGCTCAAGAGCGATCCCGACGCGAAGTTCGATCGCGAGGTGAATCTCGATGCGCGCGATATCCGCCCGCACGTCACCTGGGGCACCTCTCCCGACATGGTCGTGGCGATCGACGACGTGGTTCCCGACCCGGACAAGGAAAAGGACGCGACGCGGCGCGACGGGATGGAACGGGCGCTCCAGTACATGGCGCTCAAGCCCCGCACGCGCATCACCGACATCAAGCTCGACAAGATCTTCATCGGCTCGTGCACGAACTCGCGCATCGAGGACCTGCGCGCGGCCGCCGCGATGGTGAAGGGGCGGCGCATCGCCTCCAACATCCGCGTTGCGATGGTCGTGCCGGGGTCGGGCCTGGTGAAGGCGCAGGCGGAGAAGGAAGGCCTGGACAAGATCTTCCGGGACGCGGGCTTCCAGTGGCGCGAGCCCGGCTGCTCGATGTGCCTCGGCATGAATCCCGACCGCCTGGATCCGGGCGAGCGCTGCGCGTCGACCTCGAACCGCAACTTCGAAGGACGCCAGGGCGTGGGCGGCCGCACCCACCTCGTCAGCCCGCCGATGGCCGCCGCCGCCGCGATCGCGGGGCACTTCGTCGACGTCCGCAGCTGGCGCTGAACATGGATAAATTCACCGTAGTCACCGGCCTCGTGGCCCCGCTGGACCGGGCGAACGTCGATACCGACCAGGTCATCCCGAAGCAGTACCTCGCGTCGATCAAGCGCACCGGCTTCGCCGACGGCTGCTTCGCCGACTGGCGCAAGAACCCGGACTTCGTGCTGAACCAGCCGCGCTACAAGGGCGCGCAGATCCTGCTCGCGCGCAAGAACTTCGGCGTCGGCTCCTCCCGCGAGCACGCGCCCTGGGCGCTGCGCGACTTCGGCTTTCGCGCGGTGATCGCGCCGTCGTTCGGCGACATCTTCTTCAGCAACTCCTTCAAGAACGGCTTCCTCCCCGTGGTGCTGAGCGAGTCGCAAGTGGACCAGCTCTTCTACGACGCAGCGTCGTTCCCCGGCTTCAAGCTGACGATCGACCTGGAAGAGCAGGTCGTCGCGACGACCGATGGCTCGAAGAAGTTCAAGTTCGAGGTCGATCCGTTCCGCAAGTACTGCATGGTGAACGGCCTGGACGAGATCGGCCTCACGCTGCGCCACGCGGAGAAGATCGCGGCGTTCGAGGCACGCCGCAAGCAGCAGTTTCCCTGGTACTTCTGACCGTGAAGATCGCGGTTCTTCCGGGCGACGGCATCGGGCCCGAGATCGTCCAGCAGGCGCAACGCGTTCTTTCCAAGTTGAAGATCGACTTGGAGATGCAGGAAGCGCCGGTCGGCGGCGCCGCTTATGCCGCGCACGGCAGTCCGCTGCCCGAAAAGACTCTTTCGCTTGCAAAGGAAGCCGACGCGGTGCTCTTCGGCGCCGTCGGCGACCCGAAGTACGACGCCCTCGAGCGCGCCAAGCGCCCGGAGCAGGCCATCCTCGGCCTGCGCAAGGCGCTCGGCCTCTTCGCGAACCTGCGTCCGGCGCAGGTGCATCCTGAGCTCGCGTCCGCCTCGGCCCTCAAGGCCGAAGTGGTCGCGGGCCTCGACATCCTCATCGTTCGCGAGCTGACCGGGGACATTTATTTCGGCGAGCCCAAGGGCATCCGCACCACGGCAGGCGAGCGGGAAGGCTTCGACACCATGCGCTACCGCGAGTCGGAGATCCGCCGCATCGCCCGCGTGGCGTTCGAGGCGGCCCGCAAGCGCGGCAAGCGCGTGTGCTCGGTCGACAAGGCGAACGTGCTCGAGACCTCGCAGCTGTGGAGAGAGGTTTTGAATGAAGAGGCGAAAAACAACAAAGACATCGAGTTGACCCACATGTACGTGGACAACTGCGCGATGCAGCTCGTGCGCACGCCGAAGCAGTTCGACGTCATCGTCACGGGAAATCTCTTCGGCGACATCCTGTCCGACGAGGCATCGATGCTCACCGGGTCCATCGGCATGCTGCCGTCGGCGGCGCTCGACGACAAGGGCAAGGGCCTCTACGAGCCGATCCATGGCTCGGCGCCGGACATCGCGGGCAAGGGCGTGGCGAATCCCCTCGCGACGATCCTCTCCGCGGCGATGATGCTGCGCTATTCGCTCGCCCAGCCGGCGGCCGCCGACCGGGTCGAGAGAGCCGTGACGAAGGCCTTGCGCGACGGGCTGCGCACGCCCGACATCTACGTCGCGGGCACGAAGAAGGTCGGCACGCAGGAAATGGGCGACGCGGTGCTCGCGGCGCTATAAACTGCTGACATATATGGTAAGAGTCGGAATCGTCGGGTGGCGCGGGATGGTGGGCTCGGTGCTCGTGCAGCGCATGCGCGAGGAGCGGGACTTCGACCACGTCGAGCCGGTCTTCTTCTCGACGTCGCAGGCGGGCGGCAAGGGGCCGGACATCGGCAAGCCGGTGGAGCCGGTGAAGAGCGCGACGGACATCGCGGCGCTCAAGTCGCTGCCGGTCATCCTCTCCTGCCAGGGCGGTGACTACACGAACGAAGTGCATCCCAAGCTGCGCGCCGCCGGCTGGAACGGCTACTGGATCGACGCGGCGAGCGCCCTGCGGATGAACGACGACGCGGTGATCATCCTCGATCCGGTCAACCGGCCGTTGATCGACGGCGCGCTCAAGAAGGGCGTGAAGGACTACATCGGCGGCAATTGCACCGTGAGCCTGATGCTCATGGGCATGGCGGGGCTCTTCCAGCGCGACGAGATCGAGTGGATGACGAGCATGACCTACCAGGCGGCCTCGGGCGCCGGCGCCGCCAACATGCGCGAGCTCGTCGCGCAGATGGCGAAGGTCGGCGACAGCGCGAAGCGCCTGCTCGACGATCCCGCCTCGGGCATCCTCGACATCGATCGAACGGTGAGCGACGCCATCCGCTCGCCCGCGCTTCCGAAGGAGGCGTTCGGCCACCCGCTCGCCGGAAGCCTGCTGCCCTGGATCGACAAGGACATGGGGAACGGGCAGAGCCGCGAGGAATGGAAAGGCCAGGCCGAGACGAACAAGATCCTTGGCCGGCTCAACGGAAAAAGCGGGCTTGACCCCATACCGGTGGACGGCGTGTGCGTGCGCATCGGCGCGATGCGCTGCCACAGCCAGGCGCTCACCATCAAGCTGCGCCGGCCGCTGCCGCTGGACGAGATCGAGGGGATGCTCGCGGAGGCCAACGAATGGGTGAAGGTGGTTCCGAACCGGCGGGATGAATCGCTTGCCGAGCTCACCCCCGCCGCCGTGACGGGCAAGCTATCCGTGCCGGTGGGCCGCCTGCGCAAGCTGCCCATGGGCCCGGATTACCTGGCCGCGTTCACCGTCGGGGACCAATTGCTTTGGGGGGCGGCCGAGCCGCTGCGGCGCATGGTGCGCATCCTTCTGGATTCGGGGCTTATGCGCTAAAGACTTAGGCGGTAACAATTCACGGAGTTTCTTGATTTGCAAGCGTAAGACCATGATGTTATGTTAGTTGGTCCAGCTAAGAAGAATTTCAGGCGGGGGAACCGTGGGTAGACGGATTGCCATTGCAGTGATCGCGGCCGCACTGGGCTTCGCCGCGCCCTTCGCCGCGCACGCCGCAGGCCTGGGCAAGCTCACCGTTCTCTCGGCGCTCGGCCAGCCGCTGAATGCCGAGATCGAGATCGTCTCGCTGCAGGCGGGAGAGGAAGAAGGGCTCGTCGCCAAGCTGGGCGCTACGGAAGCTTTCCGGCAGGCGGGCATCGACTACAACCCGGTGCTTTCCGGCTTGCGCTTCGCCATCGAGAAGCGCGGTGGCCGGCCGGTGCTCAAGGTGACCACGACGCAACCGGTCAACGAGCCGTTCCTGGACATGCTCGTCGAGCTGCAGGGAAGCACCGGCAGGCTGGTGCGCGAGTACACGTTCCTTCTGGATCCGCCGGAATACAAGGCGCCTGCGGCGGTCGCCGCCGCGCCCGCGCCCCAAGCGCCCGCGACAGCGGCGCCCGAGAAGCCTTCCGAGCCGGCCCAGGCCGCGCCCATCGAATCGCGGCCGATCGCATCCGCACCCGCCCAGCCCGCGGCGGAAACCAAGCAGTACGAGGTCAAGAAGGGCGACACGCTCGGCAAGATCGCCCGCGAGAACCTGCCGGCCGGCGTCACGCTCGACCAGATGCTGATCGCGATCTACCGCGCCAACCAGGACGCGTTCATCCGCGACAACATCAACCTCGTCCGCAGCGGCAAGATCCTCACGATTCCGACCGACGCCGCTGCGACGGTGGACCTCGACGAGGCGAAAAAGCTCGTCCAGTCGCACGCCTCGAAGTTCAACGCATACCGCAAGGCCCTTGCCGCCGCACCGGCGGCGGCCGATTCCTCGACGGGCCGACGCGAGGTGAGCGGGCGCATCGAGCCGACGCCGGCGCCCGCGCCCGCCGAGAAGCAGGACCAGCTGCGCCTGTCCAAGACGGAGCCTGGCAAGGCCGGATCGGCCGGAGGCCGGGCGGCGAGCGCCGACGACGAGGCCGCGCGCCAGCGCGCCCTGCAGGAGGCGCAGTCCCGCGTGACGGATCTCGAGAAGAACGTCTCGGATCTGCAGAAGCTTCTCGAGCTCAAGAACCAGCAGCTCGCGCAACTGGAAAAGAAAGGCGCCCCCGCACCTGCTCCGGCTCCCGCGCCGGCGCCGAAGGCCGAGCCGGCGAAGCCCGCGGCCGAAGCGCCGAAGCCCGCCGCGGCGGAGGCACCGAAGCCGGCCGCCGAAGCGCCTAAGCCGGCGGCCGAAACACCCAAGCCCGCGGCGGAACCGGCGAAGCCGGCGGCCGAAGCCCCCAAGCCTGCCGCCGAAGCGCCCAAGCCTGCGCCGCAGCCGGCGAAGCCGCCGGCCGAGGCAGCGAAGAAAGCGGCTCCCGCGCCGGCGAAGAAGGGACCGCCTCCGCCGGAGCCGGGCATCATCGACCAATTCCTCGACAACCCGCTTGCGCTGGGCGGCCTCGCGCTCGTCGTCGTTCTCCTCGGCGGCTATGGCGCATGGGCCTGGCGGCGCAAGAAGGCGTCGCAGGCCAAGTTCCAGGACAGCGTGCTGGACGCCGCTTCCGGCGCCGGCGCGGCAGGCTTCGGGGGCGCCGCTGCCGCTGCGCCCGCGGCGGTTTCGCAGGCGTCGGTCAGCCAGGCGCCGACCGGCATGGAAGCCGAGGAGGTAGATCCGATCGCCGAGGCGGACGTCTACATGGCGTACGGGCGGGACGCGCAGGCGGAGGAGATCCTCAAGGAAGCGCTCGCGAAGGATGCGAACCGCGTGCCCGTGCACGCGAAGCTCCTCGAGATCTACGCCAACCGCAAGGACGCGAAATCGTTCGAGCAGACGGCGCTCAAGCTCAAGGGCCTGACGAACGGCACGGGCCCCGAATGGGACAAGGCCGCGGCCCTCGGCCGCGGCATCGATCCGCAAAACGGCCTTTACGGGAGCGGCGCGGCTGCCGCGCCCGCGGCGGCCCCGGCGGCCGCCGCTGCGGCGGCCCCGACGCTCGACTTCGACCTCGGCAGCGCGGCAGCCGCCGCGGCGCCGGGGCCCGATATCACGCTCGACGAGTCCCCCAAGCAGGGGGGCGGCTCGATGGATTTCGACCTCGGCGCGGCCACGCAGCCGCCGGCTGAGGCGCCGAAGAGCGATTTCAGCCCCGAGGGCACGCTGATCATGGAACCGAAGGGCGCCGACAGCACGGCGGCCGGCGGCCTGGACTTCGACCTCGGGCTCGGCGGCGGGACTCCGGCCGCACCGGCGGCACCCGCGGCGCCCGCCGAGGCGCCGAAGCCGGCCGAGACGACCGGCGGGCTGGACTTCGACTTGAACCTCGACATGGGCGGCGGCGACAAGGCGGCGGCAGCGCCAGCCGAGCCGGCGCCGTCGATGGACCTCTCCTCGATCAGCCTGGATCTCGGCGGAACGGAGCCGAGCGCACCGGCCGGCGGCGGCGACCCGAAGTGGCAGGAAGTGGCCACCAAGCTCGACCTCGCCAAGGCGTACGAGGAAATGGGCGACAAGGACGGCGCGCGGGAGCTGCTCAACGAAGTGATGAAGGACGGCGACGCGGCGCAGAAGGGCCAGGCGCAGCAGCTCCTCGCGAAGCTCGGCTAACGGACAACGGATTGGCGGAAAATGGGGGGCTCGGCCCCCCATTTCTTTTTCATGCGGATCGCGCTCGGAATCGAATACGACGGCAGCCGCTTCCTCGGCTGGCAGACGCAGCCCGGCGGCGGCACCGTGCAGGACGCGCTGGAGCGCGCGCTCGCCGGCATCGCGGG
>JBLNDP010000152.1:0-13415 GCA_050261755.1 Clostridia bacterium | reverse complement strand
ACTCGTGAACGGTCCGAGGCCAGGCGAGGCTGTGGGTGGCCAGGTCCTCCAGAGCGCCGAGCCATTCGCCCCATAGGGCGCGCTCGGGAAGCTTCGCGTCCTTACGCGTACCTCGACGATGCGCCGCTGGAAGAGCGGCGCACGCAGGCCGTCATGGCGCGCCGCTGGATGGACCCGCAGACGGCCGCCGACCTCGGCAAGCTCGACGCGGAGGCGATCCAGCGCGCGGTGGAGGAGCTTCGCCCGCAGCCGCGCAACGCCGACGAGCTGCACGATGCGCTGATGAGCTTTGGTTTCCTCACGATGGAGGAAATCGCTCCCTGGCAGGTGCTCAAGGAAGAGCTCTTCCGCCAGAACAGGGCGCACGAGCAAGGCGGGATCGTCTTCGCCGCCGAGAGAGCCTCCGAGTTCGCGGCGAAGAACTGGCACGAAGTGCTGCGCGATCGCCTGCAAGGTTCGGGGCCGATTTCGGCCCGGGCGCTCGGTGCACCCCTGAATTTGCCTGCGCAAGAAACGAACTCGATTCTTCTCGCCCTGGAGGCCGAAGGGACGATCATGCGCGGCCGGTTCACGCCGGATGCGGCGGAGGAGGAGTGGTGCGAGCGGCGCGTCCTCGCGCGCATCCACCGCTACACCGTCCACCGCCTGCGGCGCGAGATCGAGCCGGTGGAGCTGCGCGACTTCGTGCGTTTCCTTTTCCACTGGCAGCGCGTCGCGCCGGATGCTCGCGTGGAAGGCGCGGATGCCGTTGCCGGCGTCGTCTCCCAGCTGGAAGGCTTCGAGGCCGCGGCGGCCGCCTGGGAGACGGAGGTCCTGCCGGCGCGAGTGAACGAGTACGACCCCGCATGGCTGGACGAGCTGAGCCTTGCCGGCCGCGTCGCCTGGACGCGCATCCTGCCCGCGCGCCCGAGCGCCGAGCGCGTTCCGAGCCCGGTGCGCAGCACCCCCATCGTCCTGGCGCCCAGGCGCCACCTCGGGGCATGGACCGCGATCGCTGGCTTCCCGGAGGACATCGCCCTTTCGTCGAAGGCGGAGAAGGTGGCCGGCTACCTGCGCCAGCACGGCGCTTCCTTCTTCGAGGAGCTCGCCGACGGCACGGGGTTGCTCCGCGTCCAGACGGAAGAGGCGCTCGGCGAGCTCGTCGCGCTGGGACTCGCGAGCGCGGACAGCTTTGCCGGGCTGCGGGCGTTGCTCGTGCCTTCGGATCGCCGCCGCAGCTCGCCGCACGGCCGCCGCCGCCGCGGCGCGCTCTTCGGCCTGGAGGACGCCGGCCGATGGTCGTTGCTCAGGCGCCCGTCATCGGAGAAGGACGTGATGGAGAAAGACAACGGCGTCGAGCACGTCGCGCGGGCGCTGCTGCGGCGCTACGGGGTCGTGTTCTGGCGGCTCACCGAGCGGGAGGCGGACTGGCTGCCGCCGTGGCGCGATCTCCTGCGCTGCTACCGGCGGCTCGAGGCGCGCGGCGAGATCCGCGGCGGCCGCTTCGTCGCCGGCGTGTCGGGCGAGCAGTTCGCCGCGCCCGAGGCCATCGGCCTGCTGCGCGACGTGCGCCGCGCCGAGCGCGACGGAGCGCTCGTGAGCGTGAGCGGCGCCGATCCGCTCAATCTCGTCGGCATCCTGACCCCGGGGCCGAGGCTTGCCTCGCTCACCGGCAACCGGCTGCTCTACCGCGACGGCGTGCCGCTCGCGTTGCTTTCCGGCGGGGAAGTGCGTTTCCTCGAGGCCGTCCAGCCGGAAGAGGAGTGGGCTGCGCGCAACGCGCTGCTGCGTCGCCAAGTCCCGCCAACGCTCGCGGCGCTCGGGTAAATAAAGGCTTGCGCCGCCCGGGCGGCTGGGATACTGTATATGCGTACAGTATCTCCCAGCCCATGCAGCCGATGCCCGCCCTCGATGCCCTGTTGGAGCAGCACGCCGTCTGGCGCGGCGAGAGTTTCGCGCCGGTCTTCCGCAAGATTCCCACCGGCTATGCGGAGCTCGACGCGCGGCTGCCGGGCGGCGGCTGGCCGGCCGGCGCGCTGACCGAGATCCTCGGCGACGAGGCCGGCATCGGCGAGCTGCAAGCCGTGCTCCCGGCGCTGGCGCGGCTCACGGGCGAAGGGAAGCGCGTCGTCTGGCTCGCGCCACCGCACCTGCCGTATGCGCCCGCGCTCGCCGCCGCCGGCATCGACCTGACGCATCTCTCGGTGGTGCGCGCGCCCGGGCGCCTGGATGCGCTCTGGGCCGCCGAGCAGGTGCTGCGCGCCGGGCCCTGCCACGCGCTGCTCGCCTGGCTGCGGCACGCGAGGTACGAGGAGCTGCGCCGGCTCGCCGTGGCCGCGGAGGCGAGCTCGGCCCTCGTTGCGCTCTTCCGCCCGGCCGCCGCGGCAAGCGAGCCTTCGCCCGCGTGCCTGCGCCTCGCCCTGGAAGGCAGCGAGGCGGGGCTTTCCGTCCGCATCCTCAAGCGCCGCGGGCCGCCGGCCGCCGCGCCCTTCCTGTTGCCAGTGAACCGCCCTGTGCATGCTCTGGGTCGCCCTGCATTTCCCGACGCTCGCCCCCGGAACGCTCGAGCAGATCGCCGCCTGGACCTGCCAGTTCACGCCTAGGGTTTCGCTCGAGCCGCCGCGCGCGCTCGTCGCCGAGGTGGAGGCGAGCCTGCGCTACTTCGGCGGGCTGGAGGCGCTCCTCGAGAAGTTGCGCGCCGGCGTGGCGGAGCTTGGCTTCGCGGCTTCGCTCGCCGTCGCGGCGACCCCGCGCGCGGCGCTGTGGCTGGCGAAGGGGCGCGGGCGGGACCTGGAGTCGCTGCCGGTGGAGATCGCCTCGCGCGATCCATTCCTGAAGAACGTCGGCGTGCGCACGCTCGGCGAGCTGCTGCGCCTGCCGCGCCACGGGCTCGCGCGCCGCTGCGGCCAGGCGCTCGTCGATGAGCTCGACCGCGCGCTCGGCGCGCTGCCCGAGGCGCGCGAGTTTTTCGCGCCGCCCGAGAGCTTCGACGCCGCGCTCGAGCTCCCGGGCGGCGGCGTCGCGCAGGCCGAAGGCGTGCTCTTCGCCGCTCGCCGGCTGCTTCTTCGCCTGGAGGGCCTCCTCGCCGCGAAACATGCCGGCATTCGTGCTTTTCAACTCGAATTAATTTCATTTCAAAAGGCAAATCTGAAAATCGATATCCGCCTGGCCTCACCGGCGCGCGAAACCGATCGGCTCGTCAAGGTGCTGCGCGAGAAGCTTGCCGGCGTCGCGCTGCGCGAGCCGGTGGAAACGCTGCGCCTGCGCGCGGCGGATTTCGCGCCGCTCCCGGGGCGCAATGCCGGCATGTTCGGCGATGCGCGGGCGGAAGAGGAGGAATGGGGACGCCTCGCCGAGCGCCTGCAGGCGCGGCTCGGGCGCGAAGCGGTGCACGGCCTCGCCACGCAACCCGACCACCGGCCGGAATACGCCTGGCGCGCGGTCGAGCCGGGCGAATGGGATCCGCGGGAGTTCCGCCAGCCCGGGCCGCGGCCGCTCTGGCTCATCGACCCGCCGAGAAAAATCGGCGATCGGGACATCCATCTCCTGGCCGGCCCGGAACGCATCGAATGCGGCTGGTGGGACGGCGACGAGGCGAAGCGCGACTACTTCATCGCCCGGCGCGCCGCCTCGCTCGTCTGGGTTTATCGCGAGGACGACGCCTGGTACCTGCATGGACTCTTTGCCTGATCTTCTGCCGCGGTACGCCGAGCTGCATTGCCTTTCCAACTTCTCCTTCCTGCGCGGCGCTTCGCATCCGGAGGAGCTGGTGGAGCGGGCGAAGGCCCTCGGCTACGAGGCCCTCGCCATCACCGACGAATGCTCCCTTGCCGGCGTGGTGAGAGCGCACGTGGCCGCGAAGGAGTGCGGCATGAGGCTCATCCTTGGCACGGAAGTGACCCTGGCCGACGGCATGAAGCTGGTCCTCCTGGCGAAAGACCGGAAGTCGTACGGCGCGATCTCCTCGCTCGTCACCACCGGCCGCCGGCGGGGCAAGAAAGGCTCGTATTCGCTTTCCCGGGCGGATCTGGACAAGCTGTCCGACTCCGGGGCGTTGCTGCTCTGGATTCCCGGCACGGTGGAAGAGGGACTCTGGATCCGCGAACGGTTTTCCGATGCGTGGGTGGCCGCCGAGCTTCATCTTGGCGCGAACGACCGTTCTCGGCTTCATGACTTAAAGAAAATTTCGGAAAAGACAAAAATTCCTATAGTCGCCGCAGGGGACGTGCACATGCACGTGCGCTCGCGGCGCAAGCTGCAGGACATCCTTACGGCGACGCGCATCGGCAAGCCGCTCGCGCGATGCGGGCAGGCGCTCTTCCCGAACGCCGAACGCCATCTGCGCCTGCGCATGCGCCTCGCGCAGCTCTACCCGCGGGCGATGCTGGAGGAAGCGGCGGCGATCGCCGCGCGGTGCGATTTCTCGCTGGACGAGCTGCGCTACGAGTACCCGGAGGAGCTCGTCCCGCCCGGCGAGACGCCTTCGAGCCATCTGCGCAAGTTGACGAAGGAGGGGCTACGCTGGCGCTTCCCAGGGGGTGTCAATGGAAAAGTCAAAACCCTCGTGGAGCATGAGCTGGCCCTGATCGCCGAACTGAAATACGAGCCTTTCTTCCTCACCGTGCACGACACCGTGCGCTTCGCGCGCGAGCGGGGGATCCTCTGCCAGGGGCGCGGCTCGGCGGCGAACTCGGCCGTGTGCTATGCGCTCGGGATCACGGAGGTCGACCCGGCGCGCATGAACATGCTCTTCGAGCGCTTCGTCTCGCGCGAGCGCAACGAGCCGCCGGACATCGACGTCGACTTCGAGCACGAGCGGCGCGAGGAAGTGATCCAGTACCTCTACCGCAAGTACGGCCGCGACCGGGCGGCGCTCGCGGCGACGGTGATCTGCTACCGGGCCAAGAGCGCCGTGCGGGATGTCGGCAAGGCGCTCGGCGCGCCGATGGATGAAATAGACAGGCTGGCGAAGGATTTTGCTTTTTCGGAAAAGCCCCAGGGAGGAAAGAGCGAGATCCTCGAATTCGCCGCGGCGCTTTGGGGTTTCCCAAGGCACCTCTCGCAGCACACCGGGGGCTTCGTTTTCTCGCGCGGGCCGCTCGCCGAGCTCGTGCCCATCGAGAACGCCGCCATGGCCGATCGCACGGTCATCCAGTGGGACAAGGACGACCTCGAGGCGCTGGGGCTCCTGAAGGTGGATGTCCTGGCGCTGGGGATGCTGACCGCGATCCGCAAATGCCTCGATTTCGTGGGAATGAAAATCGACCAGGTCCCGCCTGAAGATCCGAAGACCTACGAGATGATCCAGGCGGCCGACACGGTGGGCGTGTTCCAGGTCGAGTCGCGCGCGCAGATGAGCATGCTGCCGCGCCTGAAGCCGGAGAATTTCTACGACCTGGTGATCGAGGTGGCGATCGTGCGCCCGGGACCCATCCAGGGCGGGATGGTGCACCCTTATCTAAGGAACAGGAGAAAGAATTCCCACGAAATTGCTTATCCCAGCGAGGCGGTGAAAGGGGTCCTGGAAAGGACGCTGGGCGTGCCGATCTTCCAGGAGCAGGTGATGCAGCTTGCCATGGTCGCCGCCGGCTTCACGCCCGGCGAGGCCGATCGCCTGCGGCGCGCCATGGCCGCCTGGAAGCGCAAGGGCGGCCTGGAGCCTTTCGAGAAAAAGCTGAAGACCGGCATGCGCGCCAACGGCTACAGCGACGCGTTCGCCGACGCGGTCTACCGGCAGATCCTGGGCTTCGGCGAGTACGGCTTCCCGGAATCGCACTCCGCCAGCTTCGCGCTTCTGGTGTACGTGTCCGCGTGGCTGAAGCGCCACCATCCGGCGGCGTTCTGCGCCGCGCTCCTCAACAGCCAGCCGATGGGCTTCTACGCGCCGGCGCAGCTCGTCCAGGACGCGCGCCGCCACGGCGTGGAGCTGCGCCCGCCCGACGTGAACGCGAGCGACTGGGATTGCACCCTCGAGGGCGGGGCGGTGCGCCTCGGCCTGCGGATGGCGAAGGGCCTTTCCGAAGCCGCCGGCCGGCGCATCGCGGCGGCAAAGCCGTTTTCTTCCATTCAAGATCTGAATTTTCTAAATGGGAGGGATGCAAAGGCCATTGCCGCCGCAGGCGCGCTGGCGTCGCTCGCCGGGCATCGGCGCCAGGCGCACTGGCAGGCCGCCGGCCTGGAGCGCAGCTCGCCTTTGCAATTTTCCGCGAAGGAGGACTCCATAGCGCTGCCGCCTCCGGCCGAAGGACAGGAGATCGTCGCGGACTACGCGAGCCTCGGCCTGACGCTCGGGCGCCATCCGCTCGCGCTCCTGCGCCGGCGGCTCCGCAAGGACCGGCTGGTCACGGCGGAGGAGCTGCGCGGGCTTCGCCACGGCGCCCGGACGCGGGCGGCCGGCCTCGTCACGTGCCGGCAACGGCCGGATACGGCGAGCGGCGTGGTGTTCGTGACGCTGGAGGATGAGACCGGCTGCATCAACGTGGTGCTCTGGCGGGCCCTCGTGGAGCGGCAACGCGCCGAGGCGATCGGCGCGCGGCTGCTCGCCGTGCAGGGGGTGGTGGAGCGCGACGGCGACGTGGTGCACCTGGTGGCCCGGCGCCTCATGGACTACAGCAGCCTGCTCGGCCCATTGGCGGCCATTTCGCGCGATTTCCACTGAGTGCTAGGATGACTCCTCGAGATGGCGACTGCCGTCGAGATCCTCAGCCTCATCGCCGCCCGGCGCGCCCGGCGGCCCGCCCGCCGCTCCCCGGCGCTCGATGCCCTGTTTGCCCGCCTCGCCGCCTCGCCGCGGGCCGACGAGGCGCTCCAGACCGAGGACCGGATCTGGGATGCCTGGATGCACCATCCGCATCGCGCCGCCGCCGAGGCGCTCGGCCTGGCCACCGGGGACATCGCTGCCCGCCGCTACGACATCGCGGAGACGCGCCTCACCGCGCTGATTCGCAGCGACCCGGCCTTCGCCGAGGCGCGGCACAAGCGCGCCACGCTTTACTACCTGCTCGGCCGGGACGAGGAATGCCTGGAGGACATCCGCCGGACCCTCGAGCTCGAGCCGCGCCATTTCGCGGCGATGCTGCACTTCGCCGAAATCCTCCTCGCCGAGGGGCGCGGGCAGGCTGTTTCGCAGGACCTGCGCTTCGCCTGCTTCGCGGCGCTTACCCTGCATCCGCACCTCGAGAGGGCGCGCGAGCTGCTTCACAAACGCTGACAGGCGCGTTCAGGGGCGGCGGACCCGGGAAAAAGCCCGGCCCCCTATAATCCCCGCATGGCAGAAGAACAAATCGAGGTAAAGGTCGCCAAGGATCTCGAAGACCTGATCCCGACATTCATGAAGAACCGGCACAAGGAAGTCGAGTCGTTGCGGGCGGCGCTCGCGGCGCAGGATTTCGAGCAGCTGCGGCAGATCGGCCACCGCATGAAGGGGGTCGGAAACTCGTACGGCTTCGAGCAGGTGTCCATCTTCGGCAAGCAGATCGAGGACGGCGCGCGCAGCGGCGACCGCGCCGCGCTCGAAGGGTGCCTGGCCAAGTACCGCGACTACCTCGCGAGGGTGCGCGTCGTCTATGAGTGAGCTGGCCGCTGCCGCGAAGCCGGCGCAGGCGACCGCGTTCCGCGTCCTCGTCGTCGACGACGATCCGGACATGTGCGCGATCCTCGCGCGCATGCTGCAGAAGGAGGGGCTCGCCGTCGACACCGTGCTCGACGGCAATGCGGCCATGGTGCAGGCGCTCTCGTCGCCGCCCGACCTTATCCTGCTCGACGTCATGCTGCCGGGCATGAGCGGCTTCGAGATCTGCGAGCAGCTGAAGGCCGACGAGGCCACGGCGCTCATTCCGATCGTGCTGGTCACCGCGCTGGAAGACCACCAGAGCCGGGTGCGCGGCATCCAGGCCGGCGCCGACGACTTCCTCTCCAAGCCGGTCCGGCCCGAGGAGCTCGTCGCGCGCGTGAAGACGCTTCGCCGCCTGCACGAGACGCGCCGCGAGCTCGAGGCGCGCCGGCTCGCCGCCGAGGTCGAGCGCAAGGAGCAGATCCGCAAGGCTTTCTCCCGCTACATCTCGCCGCGGCTCGCCGAGCGCATCATCTCCCAGGTCGGCACCGACCAGGCGCCCTTCGTCGAGCACGCGCAGCGGATCGCCGTCGTCGCCATGTTCGCCGACCTGCGCGGCTTTACGCGCCTGACCGAGTCGATCGAGGTCGACAAGGTCGTGAACATGCTGAACGAGTACTTCGCGGTCACGACCGAGGCGGCGTACCGGAACGAGGGCACCATCTTCAGCCTCGCGGGCGACTCGCTCCTCGTCGGCTTCAATGTGCCGTTCCCGCAGAAGGACGCGGCCATGCGCGCCTGGCGCACGGCGAAGGACATGGTCGCCGGCTTCGCGCCGGTGCTCGCGCGCTGGACCAAGCGGGGCGGCATCTCGACCGGCATCGGCATCGGCATCGCTTCGGGCGAGGCGATCATCGGCAACGTCGGCTCGCCGCACTATATGAGCTACACCATCATCGGCGACGCGGTGAATACCGCGGCGCGCCTGATGCAGATGGCGCAGGCCGGCGAGATCCTCGTTTCCGGGCCGGTCTACGAGCGCGTCAAGGAAGCGCTTCCCGCGGAGGGCGTCACGGCGCGCGGCAACATCGCGCTGCGCGGCAAGGCGGAAGCGACGGCGGTCTACGCCGTGCAGCTCGGCGGAGCGGGCTAGCGCCATGCGCGTGCTCGTGATCGACGACGACGACGATCTGCGTACGCTGCTCGCACATTTCATCAAGGACCAGTGGCCGCAGAGCTTCGTCGAGCAGTTCGACCCGCTCGAGCGCGACATGCCCGACGAGTCCTTCGACCTCGGCTCCTACGACGTCGTCATCCTCGACTACATGCTCGGCCGGGGCGACGGCCTGCAGTGGCTGCAGGCCTTCAAGAAGCGCGGCGACTGCCCGCCGGTGCTCTTCCTCACGGGCGCCGGCAACGAGATCATCGCCGTGCGGGCCATGAAGGCCGGCGCCGACGACTACCAGCGCAAGCAGGAGCTCACGCGCGAGAAGCTGATCACCTCGATCCGCGGGCTCGTGCGCGACGGGCACGAGAAGACGCTGCCGCCGGAAATGGCGGCGCGCATCGCCGGCGAGTCGCTCGGCGCGCGCATCAAGATCCCCGGCATCAAGATCCTGCGCCTCATCGGCGAGGGCGGCATGTCGCGCGTCTATCTCGCCTCGCGGGAGTCCGACGACGAGCCGCTCGTGGCGAAGGTGCTGCGCGAGGAGATCCTCAAGGACAAGAAGGCGCTGCAGCGCTTCATGGAGGAGTACGCCATGGTCGAGCGCATCCAGAGCCGACACGTCGCGCGCATCTACGGCCACGGCATCTCGGAGGAGCACGCCTACCTCGTCATGGAATTCTTCGAGGGCGGCGACCTCAGCAAGCGGCTGGGCGACAAGGCGCTCAAGGCCGACGACGCGCTGCGCCTCTTCCGCGAGCTCATGTTTGCCCTCGGGGACATCCACGAGAAAGGCATCCTGCACCGCGACCTGAAGCCACAGAACCTCATGTTCCGCAACGACGGCAGCCTCGCGCTCGTGGACTTCGGCATCGCCAAGCACGTCGACGCGATCGAGCGCACGAGCCACGGCGAGATCCTGGGCACGCCGCGCTACATGAGCCCCGAGCAGGTCCAGGGCAGGGCGCTCGACCTGCGCACGGACATCTACAGCGCCGGCGTGCTTCTGTTCCAGATGCTCACTGGGCAGCACATGTTTACCGGCGAGACGGCCATCGAAGTGGCGATGCACCACATCAACACCCCGCCCCCCTCGCTCCCGGACCATCTCGCGCAGTACCAGCGCCTCATGGACAAGCTCGTCGAGAAGGATCGCGACGCGCGCTTCCGCAACGCCGACGAAGTCCTCGGCTTCATGTCGCGGAAGTACTTCCAGGGCCTCGCCGCCAACCCCGACGTCACCGAGCGCCTGCAGTAACCCGAAATCGGGGACGTCTACCGATTTCGCCCATCGGGCCGGCCGTTCCTAGCTTCGAGGAAATCGGTAGACGTCCCCGATTTGATGCGGGGCCGATCAGGGAAGCTTCGACCAGATCGCGCGCAGCTGCTCCGGGAGCTCTTTCGGGTTGAAGGGCTTGGAGATGGTGCCGGCGGCGCCGAGGCGGGTGAGCTCGTTGAGCTCGACCTCGGAGGCCTTCGCCGTGATGAAGACGACGGGCAGGGCGCTCACCTCGGGAAGCTGCTGCATCTTCTTGAAGAGCGTCGGGCCGTCCATGCCGGGCATCATCCAGTCCAGCATGACGAGGTCGGGCGCGAACGCCTTGATCTTGTCGATGGCCACCATCGGGTCGCTCACGGTCTCGACGGTCATCTTGCCCAGGCGCTCGAGCGAAAGCCGCACGATGCGCTGGATATCCTCGTCGTCCTCGACGTAGCAGACCTTGTTCAGCGGGCGATCGGGCATGCGAGGCCTCTCGGATGGTCAGGATACATAACGAGGAAGCTCGAACCAGAAGCTCGTGCCGCCGCCCGGCCGCGGGTCGAAGCCGATGCGTCCCTGCATCATCTCCACGAGGCGCTTCGAGATGGCGAGGCCGAGGCCCGTGCCGCCCTTCTGCCGGGCGGTGCCGGAATCGGCCTGGGCGAAGCGGCCGAAGATGCGGCTGCGGAAGTTGTCCGGAATGCCGGGGCCGCGGTCGTGCACGCTCACGCGAAGGACGGTGCCGCGCTCCTCCAGCGTGACGTCGACGCTGCCGCCTTCCGGCGAGAACTTGGCGGCATTGGAAAGCAGGTTGGTCATGATCTGCAGGAGGCGCTTGCGGTCCGCGTGCACGGCGCGATCGGTCGCGCTGTCCGCGGGCCCGCCCTGCAGCTCGAAGCGCACCTTGAAGCGCTCGCCGAACGCCTTGTTGAGGACGATGGCCTCGCGCACGAGCTCCCCGAGCTTGAACACCTCGGGCACCAGGGTGAGCTTGCCGGACTCGATCTTCTCGATGTCGAGCAGGTCGTTGATGAGGTCGAGGAGCCGGGTGTCGTTTCGCTCCGCCACGGCGGTGAGCTCTGCCACGTCCTGCGACAGGTCGCCGAGGACGCCCGAGTTGATGAGCTGCAGCGAGCCGATGATCGAGGTGAGGGGCGTGCGCAGCTCGTGGCTGAGGGTCGAGGTGAACTCCTTCTTCAGCCGCTCCGCCTCGAGCTGGCGGGTGACGTCCTGCCCCTGGGCGATCAGCGCGATGACCTTGCCCTCGGGGTTCACGAGCGGGGTGACGGTCCATTCGCAGACGACCTGCAGGCCATCGCGCCGCGGGCTGCGGATCCTCAAGCCGGTCGCCGGCTCGCGGGTGGACAGCAGCTGAGCCCACTGCCGGTCGAACTCGGCGTGGAGCTCCGGCAACACGAGCTTGTGCTTGACCGGGTTGCCGATCATCTCGGCGCTTGCATAGCCGAAGAGGAGCTCGCCGGCGGGGTTGATCTGGGTGATCCGGCCGTCCGCGTCGAGCTCGAGCACGGCGATCGGCGCCCGCTCGGCGAAGAGGGCGAGCTTGCGGCCGCTCGCCTCGACCTGGCGGCGCGCCTCTTCCAGCTCGCCCAGCTGCCGCTCGAGGCGCTGGTTGAGGACGCTGTAGTCCTCGGTCAACTTGCCGTAGGCGTGGCGCAAGCGGTAGCCCGAGTGGAAGACCTGCGTGAGCCGGTACGCCACGGCCACGTTGATGGCGTAGAACATCGGCACGAGCAGCGCGATCTCGGTGAAGAGGCGGTTTCCGAACGTGGCCAGCACGTAGGTGAACGGCGCCACGATGCCTGCCGCGTACAGCGCGAAGATCGGCCAGGACGCCGCGTAGACCGGGATGCCGCCGGACATCATGCCGGCGAGGAGGAAGGCGAGGAAGACCTGCTGCTCGTCGGTGTGGGAAGGGAAGAACACCGCGCCGGCGAAGCCCCAGTTCGCGCCGCTCGCGAGCGCGGCGATGCCGAACCAGCGCAGCCACTGCTCCGGGTTCTCGGCGCGGTCCGCGCTGCGGCGATAGGCGTAGAGGAGGCCGGCGCTCGCCGCCGTGACGAGCAGCACGAGGCCCCACCAGAAAAGGACGAGCTCCTTGAGCCGCTCGCTCCAGAACTCGAAGGTGGCGATGGCGCCGATCGCGAAGGTCGCGAGGATGCCGAGCCACATCTGGCCGTAGAGCTGGTCGACGCGGTCGGCCAGCACCAGGCGTGGATCGGCGCGATCGCGGATGCCGGCCGACACAGTGCGGTCGGCGCCGGTCGCCGTGGCGGTGCGCGAGTAGTTCATCTCCCTTGGTACAACCGATCCCCAGCAGCGATTCTATCGGGGAAAAGCGAGGCGCAGCGTGCGCTGGGTGCGCGCACGGCGAGAGAAGCGTGGAATATTTACAAGCTCTTGCTGTTTCGGATCACGCCGACGGCGATGCCTTCGATGGCGAGCGGCTCGCTGCGCGCGTCGACCTCGATCGGCTCGAAATCCGGATTCTCCGGAAGCAGGCTGACGGCATGGCCGCGCCGGCGCAGGCGCTTCACCGTGACCTCGTCCCCGAGGCGGGCGACCACGACTTGCCCGGTGCGGGCATCGTCGGTCTTGTGGACCGCCAGGAGGTCGCCTTCGAGGATGCCGGCGTCGCGCATGGACATGCCGCGAACGCGAAGGAGGTAGTCGGCCCGCGGCGTGAAAAGGTTCGGGTCGACCTGGTAGGTGGCTTGGACGTGCTCCTCGGCAAGGATGGGGCTTCCGGCGGCCACGCGGCCGATGACCGGGAGCTCCATCAGGCGGCCATGGCGGGCCGCCGGGCGAGCGTCGCGCACACGAATGCCGCGCGAGGCGCCTTCGGCGATCTCGATGGCGCCCTTCTTCTCGAGGGCGCGAAGGTGCTGCTCGGCCGCGTTCACCGACTTGAAGCCCATGCGCTCCGCGATCTCCGCCCGGGTCGGGGGATAGCCGGAGACCTCCATGAGCTCGCGAATCAGCTTGAGGATCTCGCTTTGCCGGTCTGTAAGGGCATCCATGGGTGGCAATATATACAGTAGTGGCGGACAATTGTCCAATGAGGCCAGCGGGATGAGGAAGATCGTCCACCTCGACATGGACGCCTTCTACGCGTCCGTGGAGCAACGCGACAAGCCGGCCTTGCGCGGCCAGCCGGTCGCCGTGGGCGGCAGCCCGGAAGGAAGAGGGGTGGTTGCCGCGGCGAGCTACGAGGCGAGGGAGTTCGGCGTCCGCTCGGCGATGCCGATGGCAAGGGCGTTGCGCTTGTGCCCGAAGCTCGTGATCGTCCGGCCCGATTTCCGGACGTATCGGGCGGTGTCGGAGGAGATCCGGCGGATCATGCTTTCCTGCACGCCCCTGGTGGAGCCCCTCTCCCTCGACGAGGCCTACCTCGATGTGACCGAGAACGCCTGGGGCGAGCCGCTGGCGAAGGTTGACGC
>JBLNDP010000151.1:0-4911 GCA_050261755.1 Clostridia bacterium | reverse complement strand
GCGCCACGGCGAGCGCCTCGCGCGTCTCGAGGTCCAGGTGGTTCGTCGGCTCGTCGAGCAGCAGGAGGTTCGGCCGCTGCCAGACGATGAGCGCGAGCGCCAGGCGCGCCTTCTCGCCGCCTGAGAAGTGCTCGATGGGCCCGGTCGCCATGTCGCCCGGGAAGTTGAACCCGCCGAGGTAATCGCGCAGCTCCTGCTCCCGGACCCGCTTCTCCAGGAGCTGTTCGAGGTGCCAGAGCGGCGATTGGTCGTCCCGCAGCATCTCCACCTGGTGCTGCGCGAAGTAGCCGATCTGCAGGCCCTTGTTCACGACGATGTTTCCGGAAAGGGGCTTCAGCACGCCAGCGACAGTCTTGATGAACGTCGACTTGCCCGCGCCGTTCACGCCGAGCAAGCCGATCCTCTGGTCGGCCTGGAGCGAGAAGTTGATCTTCTCCAGAACCTTTTTTCCGGGGTAGCCTGCCTCCACATCCTCGAAAACCAGGAGCGGGTTGGGCGCCCGCAGGGGCTCGCGGAACTCGAAGGAGAACGGCGCCGAGACGTGCAGCGGCGCGAGCTCCTCCATCTTGGCGAGCATCTTCATGCGGCTCTGCGCCTGCCGCGCCTTGGTCGCCTTCGCCTTGAAGCGGTCGATGAAGGACTGCAGGTGCGCGCGCTCGCGCTCCTGCTTCTCGATCTGGCTTTGGAGAAGGACGAGGTTCTGCGCCCGTTGCGTCTCGAAGGCGGAATAGTTGCCGCCGTAGCGGCGCAGCTTCGACTGGTCGATGTGCACGACCGTGGAGACGACGCCGTCGAGGAAGTCGCGGTCGTGCGAGACGACGAGGAGCGTGCCCGGGTAGCGCTTCAGCCAGTCCTCGAGCCAGAGGATCGCGTCCAGGTCGAGGTGGTTCGTCGGCTCGTCGAGGAGAAGCAGGTCGGAGGGCCGCATGAGCGCCTGCGCGAGGTTCAGCCGCATCCGCCAGCCGCCGGAGAACTCGCCTACCTTGTCCTCGAGCTGCTCCTTGGAAAACCCGAGCCCGAGGAGGAGCGATTCGGCCCGCGACCTGACCGTGTACGCATCGGCATCGGCGAGCGCCGCATGCAGCTCCCCCATGAGATGGCCGTCGTTCAGGCGCTCCGCCTCTTCCAGCCTCGACTGGAGATTCCTGAGAAAGGCGTCGCCGTCGATCGCATAGTCCACGGCGGTGCGGTCGACCGCGGGCGTCTCCTGCGCCACGTGCGAGACGCGCCAGGTCGCCGGAAAGTCCACTTCCCCCTTGTCGGCGTGCAGCTCGCCGCGAAGGACCGCGAACAGGCTCGACTTTCCGGAGCCGTTGGCGCCGACGAGGCCCACGTGCTCGCCCGGATTGAGCGAGAGGTCGGCGCGCTCGAGGAGCACCTTGGCGCCGCGGCGGAGGGTGACTTGGGAGAAGCGGATCACGGGTTGCTTTACGGACGGCTACTGGTCCGTCCAAAGGAAGGCCGCGATTTTATCTCTGATATCCTGCGCGGCCATGAGGCTCCTCGTCGCCGCGCTCCTGCTCTGCGCCACCGCCGCGGTCGCGCAGCAGCCGTATCCCGCGAAGCCGCTCACGCTGATCGTTCCCTTCCCGCCGGGCGGCTCGACCGACATCGTCGGCCGCGTCGCGGCGGAAGGACTGGGCAAGGCGCTCGGCCAGCCGGTCGTCGTGGAGAACCGCGGCGGCGCGGGCGGCGCGATCGGCGCCAAGGCGATCGCCGAGGCGGCCCCGGACGGCTACACCGTCGGCATGGCCACCGTTTCCACCCACGTGGTCAACTTCGTCGTGCGCGGCGACGCGCTGCGCTACGACCCGCTGCGCGACTTCACGCTGATCAGCGAGATCGCCTCCGTGCCGAACGTCGTGTCAGTGCACCCGTCGGTGCCCGCAAAGAATCTCAACGAGCTCATTCTTTACGCAAAACAGAATCCAGGGCGCTTGAACTACGGCACGCCGGGCGCCGGCAGCCTCGCGCACATGCTGGGCGAAACGTTCAAGTGGGCGACGAAGACGGAGCTCGTGCACGTCCCTTACAAGGGCGCCGGGCCGGCGCTGAACGATACGCTCGCCGGCCAGGTGCAGGTCCTCTTCGACAACCTGCCCTCCTCGCTGCCGCATATCCAGGCCGGCAAGCTGCGCGCGCTCGCCGTGGCCTCGGCGAAAAGGGTGCCGGCGCTGCCCGACGTGCCGACCTTCGGCGAGCTCGGTCTTCCTGCGCTCAACGACCCCTCCTGGTTCGGCCTCGTCGCGCCGGCGCATCTCCCCGCACCGATCGCCGAGCGCTTGCACGCCGCGCTCGCGCAGGCGCTGGCGCAGCCCGAGATCGTGCAGCGGCTCGAAGCGGTGGCGGCGTCGCCCGTGGGTAATTCGCCGGACGAGTTCCGCCGCGTGGTCGCGCAGGCGATCGACACCAACCGGCGCGTGGCCGCCGAAGCCAGGCTGAAGTTCGACTAGAAAAGCGGGAATACCGCTTGCTGCGGGTGTCACGATGGCAAGCGAGCCGCCCCGCGCCGTGCACGCGGCGATCGCCGGCAACGTGGCGATCGCCGTCACCAAGTTCGTCGCCGCCGCCTTCACCGGCAGCTCGGCCATGCTCGCCGAGGGCGTCCATTCGCTTGTCGACACCGGCAACGGCGCGCTGCTCCTTTTCGGCGCACGCCGCAGCCGCCGCCCGCCCGACGCGACGCATCCGTTCGGGCACGGCAAGGAGCTCTACTTCTGGAGCCTCATCGTCGCCATCATGATCTTCGCGGTCGGCGGCGGCATCTCGGTGGTCGAAGGCATCCGGCACCTGCAGCATCCGAAGCCGGTCGAGGATCCGGCGTGGGCGTACGCGGTGCTGGGGCTGTCCTTCGTCTTCGAGGCCATGTCGTGGACCGTGGCGCTGAAGGAGTTCCGCGCGCACAAGCGCGACGCGTCATGGCTCGGCGCCGTCATCGCGAGCAAGGATCCGACGACCTTCACGGTGCTCTTCGAGGACAGCGCGGCGATGGCGGGCATCGTCCTCGCCTTTCTCGGCATCTTCCTCGGCCAGTGGCTCGACAACCCCTACTTCGACGGCGCGGCGTCCGTGGCGATCGGCGTCCTGCTCGGCGGCGTCGCCTGGTTCCTGGCGCACCAGAGCCGCGGGCTACTGGTCGGGGAAGCGGTTCACCCGGCGATCCGCGCCAGCCTCTGCCGCATCGCCGAGGCCGATCCGCAGGTGAGCCGGGTGGTACGGCTCCTGACGATGCACCTCGCGCCGCGCGACGTGCTGCTGACGCTCGAGCTCGAGTTCCGGCGCGGCTCCTCCGGCGCGGAGACCGCGGCCGCGGTGGAGCGCATCGACAAGGCGATCCGGGCGCGCCACCCGGAGATCCGCCACATCTTTATCGAGGCGCAGTCCCTCTCGCCCGCGGCAGCTGCGGCCTGAGGCGCAGCACCGGCGGCGCCTCCCCGGGCGCCAGCGACGCGGCCTCGATCTGGAATTGCCGCACGATCGCGGCCAGGCGGTCGGCCTGCTCCTGGAAGGCGAGCGAGCTCGCCGCCGCCTCCTCCACGAGCGCCGCGTTCTGCTGCGTCATGCTCTCGAGCTGCACGATGGCCTTGCCGACCTCCTCGACGCCGCGGTGCTGCTCGGCCGAGGCATTGGCGATCTCGGCGAGGATGCGGTTCACCTGCTGCGCGCCGCCGACGATCTCGTTGATCACCTTGCCCGCCGCCTCGGCGTGCTGGCCGCCCTGCGTCACCTGCTTCACGCAATCCTGGATGAGGGCCTGGATCTCCTTCGAGGCCTGGGCGCTTCGCTGCGCGAGGCTGCGCACCTCGCCCGCCACCACCGCGAAGCCGCGGCCCTGCTCGCCGGCGCGGGCCGCCTCCACCGCCGCGTTCAGCGCGAGGATGTTGGTCTGGAAGGCGATCCCCTCGATCACGCCGAGGATGTCGGCCATCCGCTTCACGCTGCGCTCGATCGCGCCGGTGGCGTCGACCATGCGATGCACGGCCTGGGCGCCCTGGGTCGCCGTCGCTTCGGCGTTGCGCGCGAGATCCGAGGCCGCGCGCGCGCTTTCCGCGTTCTGCTTCACCGTGCCGGCGAGCTCCTCCATGCCGGAGGCGGTCTGCTCCAGCGTCGAAGCCTGCTGCTCGGTGCGCTGCGAGAGGTTGGAGTTGCCGTCGGCGATCTCGCGCGCCGCCGTGGTGATCGCGTTCGCGCTGTCGCGCGCCTGGCCGACCATGTCGCGCAGGCTCGCGTGCGCGCCGGACAGCGCGCCCACGAAGAAGCCGAACTGCCCGCGCATCACGCGGCGCATGAGGGCGTCGTCCGCCGCGGCGCTCACGGCGTGCTCGGTCAAGTCGCGCGCCGCGAGGCGCTTCGCCCACGCCGTGGCGATGCCCCAGCCGACCTCCGAGCCGAAGTACATGCACACCTGGTAGTACACGGCCAGCACGAGCAGGCCGACCACCCACGGGCCCACCGGCCCCGTCACCAGGTCGTGGTGCACGTAGATCGCCACCGCCAGCGGGAGCACGTAGAACACCCCGGACAGCGGAAAGCGGATCGAGTTTCGGAACTGCACCGAGAAGAGAATCCCCGGCCGAAGAATCCAGTTCATGTGCCTCCCTCCAGAGGGAGGCATGATACGAAAACTACGCCGCGAGCGGCGCCTTGGCGGCTAGGCGGCGGCCCGGTCCGCCCTGCGGCGCTCGTGCTCCCTGAGGAAGCGCTTGCGCAGCCGGATGGACTTGGGGGTGATCTCGACCAGCTCGTCGTCGCCGATGAACTCAACCGCGTACTCGAGCGTGAGCTGGATGGGCGGCGTGAGGTCGATCGCCTCGTCCTTGCCCGAGGCGCGGATGTTGGTGAGCTGCTTGGTCTTGATCGGGTTCACCACGAGGTCGTTGTCGCGGCTGTGGATGCCGATGATCATGCCCT
>JBLNDP010000150.1:0-22098 GCA_050261755.1 Clostridia bacterium | reverse complement strand
AGGGACGCCCGCGCACGTTGCCGAGCGTGCAGTCCCACCACATCGTGTCGGGGTGCACGTTGCCGAGGTTGTCGATGTTGGCGACGTTCACCCCCGAGCTGTTGCCGCCCCATTCCACGAGCTTTTTACGGACATGGACAAGATCCGCGCGCGGAATGTGGTTGCGGACCCAATATAGGAAATAGACGCCGTCGGCGTCGTTGTTGCCGGTGACGTAGTCGCGCTCGAGTCCGGCCTGCGCGTGCGCCCAGCAGCGCGCGAAGAGGACGTCCATGGCCCGGCGTGCGGTGGCGAACTGCGCGTCCTTCTTGCGGTTCACGTTGCCGCGCCCCGCGTAGTTGAGGTGCGAGAAATAGAAGCGCGGGATCGCCTCCGCCTCGACGAGGTCGAGCAGCGGCTCGAAGTCCGCCGCGTTGCCCTCGGTGAGCGTGAAGCGCACGCCGACCTTGACGCCCAGGTCGCGGCACAGGCGCAGGGCGCCGAGCGACTTCTCGAACGCGCCTTCCTTGCGCCGGAACTTGTCGTGCGTTGCACCGACGCCGTCGAGGCTGATGCCGACGTAGTCGAAGCCCGTCGCATGGATGCGCGCCGCGAGGGGCGCATCGATCAGCGTGCCGTTGGTCGAGAGCGCGGTATAGAAGCCCATCGCCTTCGCCCGCGCGGCGATCTCAAAGAGATCGCGCCTGAGCAGCGGCTCGCCGCCCGAGAGGATGAGCGCGGGCACGCGGAAGGCCTTCAGGTCGTCCATGACCCGGAAGACGTCCTCGGTCGAGAGCTCCCCCGGGAAGTCGATGTCGGCCGAGATCGAATAGCAGTGTAGGCAAGTGAGGTTGCAGCGGCGGATCAGGTTCCAGATCACGACCGGGCCCGGCGGATCGCGGCGGGGCCCGGCAGGGGTCGGGCGGACCAGCTCGTTCATGAACCTGGAGACGCGGAACATTTCAGGCGAGCCTCAATCCGGTTTTCTTGAGAATGCGCGTGCTGTACAGGACGTCGTGTCCCCTTGAGTGCCTGCCAAGAAGAGCTCGGATTTCCTCGATCTTGCGAGCGGTCTCGGCGCGGTCCTTGCCGTGCACCATCGCGAAGAGGTTGTAGCGCCAGGCGGGAAGCCCGCTCGCAGGCTGCGGCAGCCGGCGCGGCCGGCGATAGCAGTGCGTGACGAAGGGCAGGGCGCCGACGCGGCGGCCGAGCTCGGCGACGGCGTCGTCGCGGACGTCCCACACCGACATCGCGTTCGCGGTGTAGCCGAGCGCGTAGTGGTTGGGCACCGCGCCGATGCGGCGCACGCGCCCGTCGGCGAGCATCTCCCGCAGGCGCTCGATCACCTCGTCCTCGGTGAGGCCCGCTGCCTTGGCGACCTCGGCGTAGGGCCGCTCGACGAGCGGCAGCCCGGCCTGCAGCGCACGCACGAGGGCGTGGTCGGCGCCGTTCATGCCGGCAGCCTCATCTCGACGAAGAATTCCTCCTCGCGCGGAAGGTCCAGCACCGGATAGCCGGTCTCCTTCTCGATCCTGGAGATCACCTCGGGAAGCCTGCGCGGGTCGTCTGAGGCGAGCACGAACCACATGTTGTAGGCGTGCTGGCGCTCGTAGTTGTGCGCCACTTCCGGGTGCGCGTTGACGAGCGCGGCGACGCGCTCGAAGTCCGCCGCCGGCACGCTCAGCGCGCAGAGCGAGAACGCGCCGCCGAGCTTCTCGGCGTCGAAGAGCGGGCCGAAGCGGGTCAGCTCCTTTCGCTCGAGAAGTTTCTTCAGGCGAAGGATCAGGTCGCCTTCCGTCATGCCGATCCGTTGCGCCGCTTCGGCGAACGGGCGCTCGCACAGCGGAAAGCCTCCCTGCAGCGCGTTGACGATCCCGCGGTCGGTCTCATCCATCATGACGCTCGCGTCATCCGTAGTGGGCGGCGCGCTGCGTGAAGCAGCGGCGGCTGAAGAGCACCGCGCTCGCGAACCCCTCGGCGCCGGAAAGCGCGGAGAGGCGGGCGACCTCCGCGGCGACGCGCTGCCGCTCGCGGCCGTGCACCATGCAGTAGACGTTGTAAGGCCAGTCGGGGAGGGCGCGCGCCCGGCGGTAGCAAAGCGTCACCGAAGGCTGGGCGGCCAGCAGGCGACCCACCGCCGCCGCGCGCTCGTCGGGGATGTCCCAGACCGCCATCGCGTTCGCCTGGTATCCGAGCGGCCGGTGGCGGACGACCGCGCCGATGCGGCGGATGCGTCCGTCGGCCAGCATGCGCTCGAGCGCGGCGATGACGTGCGCCGCGTCGCTTCCCAGCTTCGCCGCCACCGCGGCATAGGGCTCTGCGACGATCGGCAGTCCGTGCACCGCCTCGCGCACCAGGCGCTGCTCCTCGGCGCCCAGGGGCGGATAGCTCGCAGGATGCGAGGGCGCCCGCGGCGTCGCCTCGCCGCCGAGATCGAAGCCGAGGTCGATGTGGAATTCCTCGAGGAGCGGCAGGCGCAGCACGCGCAGGCCGGTGGCGTGCTCGATGCAGGACAGCGTCCATTGCACTTCGCCGGCGCTCGAGCCGGTGGCGACGAACCAGAGGTTGTAGCGATGCTCGCGCTCGTAGTTGTGGTTGATGCCCGCCTGGTCGCTGACGTAGTGCGCGACCGCCTCCAGGCGCTCCGGAGGCACGGCCATCGCCGCGAGCGAGCTCGCGCCGACCGCGTTCGGGCGGAAGACCGGGCCGATGCGGTCGATGACCCCGTCACGCTGCAGGCGCCGGTAGCGCTCGAGCGCGGCGTCTTCCGACACGCCCGCCTCTTCGGCGATGCGCGCGAAGGGCCGCGCCTCGAGCGGGAAGCCGCGCTGCCAGCGGTTGGCGAGCGCGTAGTCGGTGGCGTCCAGCATCAGAATCCCGTCATGGCGGCGCGCGCCGAGAGGAAGATGCCGCTCGGCTTCTTCGCCGGCAGCCGCGCGAGCTCGGCGAAGCTGCCGGTGTCGTAGACCACGACCGCGTCGTCGTCGCGCGAGGAGACCCAGGCCTGCTCGCCGCGCGGGCTGAACTCGATGTGCAGGACCGCGCGCCCGGGCCGCAGCTCCTTCACGACCTGCATCGTGTCGACGTCGATGACCTGCACGACGTCGTAGTCCGGCACGGCGAAATTCACCCAGACGCGCCGTCCGCCGGGCTGCGCGACGGCGAACACCGGCTGGCCGCGCACGGGGATGCGCGCCGCCTCGCCCCAGTTGGCGCGATCGAGGACGAGCACCTCGTGCCTGCCGACCGCGGGAAGGAAGATGTAGCGGCCGGCGGAGGCCCAGCCGCGCAGGTGCGGCATCTTGAAGACCGGCAGCGGCTCTTCGCCGCGCCCGTAGCCCTGCAGGACGCGACGCGCGCCGTTGCCGGGGTGCCAGAGGTCGAGCAGCGCGAGGCCGTCCTCGCCGTAGAGCCCGGCGATGTAATAGCGGCCGTCGGGCGTGAGGAAGCCGTCGTACGGCTGCTTGCCGGCGCGCGCGATCTGCGCCACCTTGGCCTGGCGCGGCTCGGAAGCGTCGACCACCCAGATCTCGCCGAGCTCGAAGACGCTGAAGACGAAGCGGTTCCCCGGCGCGTCCGAGATGCCGACGACCTTGCCCTCCGTGCGCACGTCCGAGAGGAGCTCGAGCGTGTCGGCGTCGAAGATGCGGATGCCGCCCGGCGTGTAGTTCGCCGCGGCGAGCAGCCGGCCGTCCTGCGAGATGGCGCCGCCGATGGCGTTGCCCGACTGGATCACCCGGCGCTCGATGCGCGCGCGCAGGAGATCCACCTTCGTGAGGCCGCCGTCGCGGCCGAAGACATAGGCGTAGCGGGCGTCGCGCGAGAAGACGACGGAGGCGTGCGAGACGTCGCCCAGGCCTTCGATGCGCTGCAGCTCGGCGCGACGCGTCGTGTCGACGAGCAGCACGCTGCCGGAAGCGCGCTCGATGACCACGCCGAGGTCGCCGGTGCCGCGCAGCGGTTGCGCGGCGCAGCCCGCCAGCACGAAGAGGGCGAGCGAAAGGAGCAGCAGGGGGATTCGGGTCATTTCGGCAGTCCTTGCTTGAGCGCGCCGGCGATCCAGCGCGCGTCGTCCTCGCTCAGCAGGCTCCGCCACGGCGGCATCGGCGTGCCGCGCCGGCCGTTGAGGATGACGAAGCCCAGCATCTCGGCATCGCGGTCCGCGAGGGCCGCCGGCTCGAGCGAAGGCCCGAGGCCGCCCTTGAGCGTCATGCCGTGGCAAGCGCCGCAGTCCTGCCGCACCATCTCGACGAGGCGCGCCCGGCGCGCCGCGTCCGGCTCGCCGGCCCACGCCAGGCCGGCGGCGAGCCATCCCGCCAGGAGAGCGAATCGACGCATGCGCCCAGAGTGCCGCAGGGCTTGGGCGGCCCTTTGACGTGTGTCAAATCGGCGCGGCCGCCGCGCCCTACAGTGCGTGCATGGGCCTCGTGCCGAAAGCCGACCGCGCGTATTTCGCCGCGTTCCTCGACGTGCGCGGCAAACGGGCCGTCGTCGTGGGCGGCGGCCGGGTCGCGGCGCTCAAGGCCGAGGCGCTATTGCGTTCGGGTGCCGCGGTGGCCGTGATCGCGCCGGCGATCGGCGAGCGGCTCTCTTCGCTTGCGGTGCTCGGCGCGGTGCGCTGCGAGCCGCGCCGGTTCCAGCCGGGCGACCTCGTCGGCGCCGAGATCGCGATCGCCGCGACCGACGATGCGGCCGTGAACGAGGCGGTGTCGGCGGCGGCGAAATCGCTGCGCATTCCGGTGAATGTCGCGGACAACGCCGCGCTCTCGACCTTCATCATGCCCTCGGTATTGGATCGGCCGCCGCTGCAGGTCGCCATCTCCACCGGCGGAACGTCTCCGGTGCTGGCGCGCAAGCTGCGCACGATGATCGAGGCGGCCGTGCCCGCCGGATTCGGCCGCCTCGGCGCCTTCATCGGCCGGCTGCGCGAGGCGTCCAAGCGGCGCTATCCGGATGCGGAGGCGCGGCGCCGCTTCTGGGAAGACGTCGTCGACGGGCCGATCGGCGAGCTGGTTCTCGCGGGCAACGAGGCGGCGGCGGAGAAGGCGCTCCAGGAAAAAATGCGCGCGCCGGGCGAGGCGCCGCACGGGTTCGTCAGCCTCGTCGGCGCGGGGCCGGGCGACCCGGACCTGCTCACGCTGCGAGCCTTGCGCATCATGCAGGCGGCGAGCGTGGTGCTGTACGACAACCTGGTCTCGCCGCGCCTCGTGGACCTGGCGCGCCGCGACGCGGAGCGCATCTACGTCGGCAAGAAGCAGGACTGCCACGCGTTGCCGCAGGACGACATCAACGCGCTCATGGTGAAGCTCGCGCGCGAGGGCAAGCGCGTCGTGCGCCTGAAGGGCGGCGATCCGTTCATCTTCGGCCGCGGCGGCGAGGAAATCGAGGCGCTCGCGGCGCAGGGCGTCGCGTTCGAGGTGGTGCCCGGCGTGACGGCCGCGGCCGGCGCCGCTTCCTACGCCGGCATTCCCCTCACGCATCGCGATTGCGCCGATGCCTGCGTCCTGGTGACCGGGCACCACAAGGACGGAACGGTCCAGCTCGACTGGGAAGGCCTGATCCGCCCGCGCCAGACGATCGTCGTCTACATGGGCGTCGGTGGGCTCGCCGGAATCTGCGAGCAGCTCGTCCGGCATGGCATGGCGGCGGACATGCCCTGCGCCATCGTCGAGCGCGCAACGCTGCCCGAGCAGCGCGTCATCGAAGGCACGCTCACGGATCTGCCCGGCAAGGCGCGCGAAGCCGCAGTGCGGCCTCCGGCGCTCCTCATCGTCGGCGAGGTGGTGCGCCTGCGCGCGCGGCTCGCCTGGTTTGCCGCCGCATCCGAACGAACGCCCAGCACCGTTTCGTAGCGCGATAGGCGGGTAGCGGGCCGGCGGCGGTTGGTGCAATATTGACCGCCGTCAATTCTGCCGCGTCCCCCATGCCGACCCTACGCCTCTCGTTCGCGCTGGCCGTTGCGCTTGCGTTGTCCGCCTGCAGCCGGAGCGAAGCGCCGAAATCCGCCGATCCCTACGACCCGGCGAAGATGGACCTGAAGCCCAAGCCCGCCGTTCTGTCGAATGAGCGGCACACGGGGCCGTTCTACTCCGGCGACTCGCTCTCGCTCGATGCGGCGGTGAAGCCGCTCGTCGCTTCGCAGACGAAGGAAATCCACCTCGACACCACGCACAAGGTGATCGAGATCGCCCCGGGCGTGAAGTTCGCGGCCTGGACGTTCGGCGACCAGGTCCCCGGGCCGACGGTTCGCGTGCGCGTCGGCGACCGCGTCAAGTTCTCGATGACGAACCGCTCGGACGAGGCCATGCCGGGCGTGCAGGTCATGTCCGCGCCGATGATGCATTCCATGGACTTCCACGCGGCCATGGTGGCGCCCAACGACAAATACCGCTCCGTCGCGCCGGGGCAGACCATCAGCTTCGAGTTCACCCCCAACTATCCCGGCGTGTACATGTATCACTGCGGCACGCCGATGGTGCTCGAGCACATCGCCTCGGGCATGTACGGCATCGTGATCGTCGAGCCGCGCGAGGGCTATCCGACCAAGGTCGACCGGGAGTACGTGGTCATCCAGAGCGAGTTCTACACGAAGCTCGATCCGCTCAAGCGCAAGGTCGATGGCCAGCCGCTCTACGTCCTCGACGGCGACCGCGTGCGCAGCAAGCAGCCCACCTACACGGTCTTCAACGGCCGCTACAACGGCATGGTGGACAAGCCGCTCATCGCCAAGCCCGGCGAGCGAGTCAGGCTCTTCGTGCTGAACGTGGGGCCGTCGAACACCTCCAGCTTCCACGTGGTGGGGACGATCTTCGACCGGGTCTGGCTTGAAGGCAACCCGGACAACCAGTTGCGCGGCTCGCAGACAGTGCTGCTCGGCTCGTCGAACAGCGCCATCGTCGAATTCGTGCTGCCCGAGGCGGGGAGCTACGTCATGGTGGACCACCATTTCGCCAACGCTTCGCAGGGCGCGATCGGGGTCATCAAGGCGGGCGACGTGCCGGCGAGCGCGGATCCCGAGCACCACAACATTCCGGCGACCGCCGCGCCGAGCGATCCGGTGGCAGTGAAGGGCAAGCTCGACTTCGAGACCAAGTGCCTCGCCTGCCATACGATCGGCGGCGGCGACCGCGTCGGCCCCGACCTGCACAACGTGACCAAGCGGCGCAACGACCAGTGGCTCGCACGCTGGCTGAAGTCGCCGGAAGACATGCTGAAGGGCGACGCCGACGCGAAGGCCCTGCTCGACAAGTACAAGCTGCCGATGCCGAACCAGGGCCTGAACGAGCAGGAGATCCAGCAGTACATCGCCTACTTCAAGTGGGCCGACGCCAACCTGCAGCCCGAGGGGCGCCAGCAGCCTGCGCCGTCGAAGCCGGGCGCCTCCTTGGCGCCGAACGAGACGTTGTCGGCGGGCGGCTCGCCCTACAACCTCACGGCCGGCAGCGGGACGAAGCACGACCGCGTCCAGCCTTCCGCAGTGATCAAGATGGATCACAAATGAGGCGCGCGCTCCTCGCCCTGCTCGCGCTCGCTTCGGCGCAGGCGCTCGCGTGCGGCGTGTGCGTGGAGGACAAGGTCGCCGCCTGCTACGACTATGCGGTGGTGACGCGCGCGCAGAGCCGCGGCCAGGAGGTGGCCTTCTTCGCGCTGCAGGGGCCGGCGCAGGACGCCGGGGCGCTCAAGCGCGCGGTCGAGTCGGCGCCGGGGGTCGAGCGCGGCACGGCGCGCGTGTCCGTCGAGAGCGGCGCGCTTTCCTTCGCCTACGATCCGCGCCGCGCCAATGCGCTGGCGATCGCCGACGGGCTGGAGAAGCGCGCGCGCGTTTCCCTGGGCCTGCTGAAGATCATCGGCCGCTGATCCCGCCGGCCGGCGCGCCGTGAAGGCGGGCGCCGATTTGCTTGATGCACATCAAAACCATGGCGGCGACTCTGCCGTGAACTGGCTGCCATGACGGAAGAAGACGCGCTGCAGGCGCTGCGCACGGTCGAGGACCCGGAGGCCGGAATGAACATCGTCGACCTCGGCCTCGTCTATTCCGTCGTCATGGGAGAGAAGAAGATCCGCGTGGAAATGACCATGACGTCGCCCGCCTGTCCCGCCGGCAGCTACCTCGTCGAGGAGGCGCAGGCCGCCATCCGGGCCGTCGCGCCGGAAGAGGCCGACGTGGAGATCGAGCTCGTCTGGGAGCCGCCCTGGACACCCGAACGCATGAGCGCCGAGGCAAGAACGCGCTTCGGCTGGGACTAGGCGGCCCATGCCGCCGCTCTGGCGCGCGCCGCTCCTTGCCCTCGGATTCGCGGCGCTCCTGACGGGCCTCGCGGGCGGCCTGGCGCGCCTCGCTCCGGCGTTCCCGGCGCCCGGCCCGGCGATCATGTGGCATGGCGCGCTGATGGCCGGCGGCTTCTTCGGCGCCGTGATCGGCCTCGAGCGCGCGGTGGCCGTGGACCGCACGTGGGCCTACGGAGCGCCGCTCGCGGCAGGCCTCGGCGGGATCCTGATCCTCGCCGGGTCCGGCGCAGCGGCGTGGCTGCTCGTCGCGGCAGGGGTGCTGCTGTGCGCCGCGGGCATCGCGGTCATGCGGCGGCAGGCGTCGCTGGAGACGGCCGTCTTGCTCGCGGGCGCCGCCTGCTGGCTCGCCGGCAACGTGCAGCTCGCGCGGGGAGGCGATGCGCCGCCGTGGTGGATCGCCTTCTTTGCGCTGACGATCGGCGCCGAGCGGCTGGAGCTTTCGCGCTACCTCAAGAAGGGCCCGTTCGCGCATCGGAGCTTCATCGTCCTCGCCGCCGCTGTCGCGATCGCGCCGGCCGAGCCGTCCGGCTTCGCGCTGGGACTCGCCTGCATCGGGCTCGCCGCCTGGCTGGCGACGTTCGACCTCGCGCGCTTCACCGTCCGGCAGCGAGGATTGCCGCGCTTCGTCGCGGCCTGCCTGCTCGCCGGCTACTTCTGGCTCGCCGCCGGCGGGGCGCTGCTCGCCCTGGGAGGCGCGCTGCTCGTGCCGGGCGCGGCGCGCGATGCCGCGCTCCATGCGGTGTTCCTCGGCTTCGCCATGTCCATGGTCTTCGGTCATGCGCCGGTGATCGCGCCTGCCGTGCTGCGCGTCGCCGTTCGCTACCGGTCGATCCTCTACTTGCCGCTCGTGCTGCTGCATGCATCGCTGGCCGTGCGCGTGATCGGCGACCTCGCCGAGGCGCCGCCGTTGACCGCGGCCGGCGCATGGGGAAATGCAGCCGCCATCTTGCTTTTCCTGGGCACCGCCGTGACCCTTGCGGCGGGCGGCCGCCGATGATCCTCGCGAAGTCGATACACGTGACTTGCGTCCTGCTGAGCCTCGCCGGCTTTGCGACGCGCGGCGCGCTCATGCTCGCCGGCTCGCCCCTCCTCGAGCGGCGCATCGTGCGCGTCGCCCCGCACGTGGTGGACACGGCGCTGCTCGCGAGCGCGCTCTGGCTCTGCTTCCTCATCGGCCAATATCCTTTCCGCGATTCCTGGCTGACCGCGAAGGTGCTGGGCCTCGTCGCCTATATCGGCTTCGGCGCGATTGCGCTGCGGCGCGGACGCACGCTCGCCGTGCGCGCGACCGCCTTCGCGCTCGCGATCGCTTCTGCCGCGTATATCGTCTCGGTCGCGCTCACGCACGACCCGCGCGGCGCGCTGGCGTGGATTTGACCGGGATCAAATCCGTCCCGAGGCGGCCGCCTATGATCGGCGCATGAACGAGCGTACCAAGGCATGGCAGTGCATCGGCTGCGGCCGGCTGGAAAGCCAGGCCACCTGCGTCGGCATCTGCAGCGACCGGCCGGTGGAGATCGTCTCGGCCGCCGCCTACGACGAGCTCGCCGCGCAGGCGGAGGCGCTTCGCGCCGAGCTGCGGCAGTTGCGGCTCTTCGTCCGGCAGCTCGCCCTCGTCTCGCCGCACGCGGGCGACTGGGAACGCGTCTACAAGAGCCTCCAGGACGCGGCGATGCGCGTCCTCGAACGGCAAGGCGCCTAGCCGGCCCTCCGCTCACCCGCTCGTTCCCGCCTTGGTAGGATGCGGGAAAGGGGGAAGGGTGCAGCTGATCCTGGAAGCGGTGAAGGTCAAGTGCCCGGAATGCGGGCATCGGGAGTTTCGTCCCCCGGAGCAGCCGCTTCCCCTGGGCAGCGCGCTGACCTGCGGCGGCTGCGGCGCGAAGACCTTCTACCGCGATCTCGAGCAGCAGGCGAAGCTGGCCGACCCCGGACAAGGCTGACGCCGGAACGGCGTTCCCGCCCGTGCGGGACTCCTCTACAATGACCCGCTCCAGAGGAGGAGGCCCAATGGAATTCCGCATGAAGCACACCGCCCTCGCGGCGGCCCTGCTGCTCGGCCAGTTGTCCTTTCTGAGCGCCGCGCACGCCCAGCTCAAGATCGCCTACATCGACCCGCTGTCCGGGCCGTTCGCCAACGTCGGCGAGGCCGGCCTGAAGCACTTCCAGGCGATGGCCGAGGAGCTCAACGCGAAAGGCGGCATCAACGGCCAGAAGGTCGAAATCATCGGCTTCGACAACAAGGTGAGCCCGCAGGAAGCGCTGAACCAGCTCAAGCGCGTGATCGACCAGGACATCCGCTACATCACGCAGGGCAACGGCTCCGCGGTCGCCGGCGCGCTCATCGAGGCCGTGAACCGGCACAACGAGCGCAATCCCGGCAAGGAGATCCTGTACCTGAACTATGCGGCGGTGGACCCGGCTTTCACCAACGAGAAGTGCTCGTTCTGGCATTTCCGCTTCGACGCCAACAGCGACATGAAGATGGAGTCGCTCACCTCCTGGATGGCGCAGAACAAGAAGATCAAGAAGGTCTACCTCATCAACCAGGACTACTCCTTCGGCCACGCGGTCAAGAAGGCGGCGCGTGAGATGTTGGCGCGCAAGCGGCCCGACGTGCAGATCGTCGGCGACGACCTGCACCCGCTCGGCAAGGTGACCGACTTCTCGCCCTACGTGGCGAAGATGAAGCAGGCGGGGGCCGACACCGTCATCACCGGCAACTGGGGGCAGGACATGAACCTGCTCATCAAGGCGGCCAAGGACGCCGGCCTGAACGCCGACTTCTACACCTACTACGCGGGCGGTCTGGGCGCGCTGCCCGCCATGGGCGAGGCGGCCGTGGGGCACGTGAAGCAGGTGACGGAATGGCACGAGAACGTGCTGCCGAGCTCGATCGAGAAGTGGTCGCAGGACTTCGAGAAGAAGTACAAGACCGACTTCTACTACCTGCGCGTGCGCACGGAGATGCTGATGCTCGCCGAGGCGGCGAAGAAGGCGAAGTCGAACGACCCGAAGGCGGTGGCCTATGCCATGGAAGGCATGCGCATGGACACGCCCACCGGCGAGGTGGAGATGCGCAAGCAGGACCACCAGATGATCCAGCCGCTCTATCTCTCCACCGTCTGGAAGCAGGCCTCCAAGGGCGGGCCGAAGGAAGTGAAGTACGACGTGGAGAACACGGGCTTCGGCTTCAAGACGGACGCCAAGCTCGATGCCTTCACCTCGGCGCAGTTCACCTCGTGCAACATGACGCGGCCCTGAAGCCGGGACGCTGAAAGAAAGGGGACTTCGGTCCCCTTTTTTTTGCGATGGAGTTCTTCCTCGTCCAGACCTTGAACAGCATCAGCTACGGGCTGCTGCTGTTCATGCTCGCCTCGGGCCTGACGCTCGTCTTCTCGCTCATGGGCGTGCTGAACTTCGCCCACGCGAGCTTCTACATGCTCGGCGCGTACTTCGCCTACCAGGTCAGCCGCTGGATCGGCTTCTGGCCGGCGCTCGTCATCGCGCCGGTCCTCGTCGGCCTCCTGGGGATGCTGGTCGAGCGCTTCGCGCTGCGGCGCGCGCACCGCTACGGGCACGTGGCGGAGCTCCTCTTCACGTTCGGCCTCGCCTACCTGATCGAGGAGGCGACGCACCTCATCTGGGGGCGCTCGGCCGTGGAATACCGCGTGCCGCGGGAGCTGGACGGGCCGCTCTTCTCCATCATGGGCACGCAGTACCCGATGTACCGGGGCTTCATGATGCTCGTCGCGGTGGCGATGCTCGTCTCCATCTGGCTCGTGCTGAAGAAGACGCGCATCGGCCTGATCATCCAGGCGGCGCTCACGCACCCGGAGACGGTGGAGGCGCTCGGCCACGACGTGCCGCGCGTGTTCATGCTCGTCTTCGGCTGCGGCGTGGCGCTCGCCGGCCTCGCCGGCGTGATCGGCGGCAATGCCTTCGTCACCGACCCCGGGATGGCGGCGGCGCTCGGGCCAATCGTCTTCGTCATCGTCGTGGTGGGCGGCATGGGGTCGCTGGGCGGCGCGTTCGTCGCCTCGCTCCTCATCGGCTTCGTCCAGACTTTCGCCGTGTCGCTCGACTGGGGGCTCTTCGGCTACAAGGTCTCGCAGGTCGCGCCCGTGCTGCCCTATCTCGTGATGGTGGTCATGCTGATCCTGCGGCCCAAGGGCCTGATGGGGACGCGCGAAGGATGAGCGCGTTGACTGCGGGGACTCGCGAAGGATGAAGCTCTCCCTGCGCATGGGCTCGTCGCTCGTCTGGGTCGTCACGGCGGTGATCCTCGTCGTCGCGCCATGGATCTTCCGCGGCAGCTTCGCGCTCACGCTGCTCACGCAGATGGGCACGCTGGCGATCTTCGCGCTCAGCTACAACATGCTCCTCGGGCAGGGCGGCATGCTGTCCTTCGGGCACGCGGTCTATTCGGGCCTCGGCGCGTACGTCACAGTGCACGCGATCAACATGCTGGGCAAGGGCGCCTTCCCGACGCCGCTGCCGCTCATGCCGCTCGTCGGCGGGCTGGCCGGCATGTTCTTCGGCGTGCTGTTCGGCTACGTGACGACCAAGCGCTCCGGCACGACCTTCGCCATGATCTCGCTCGGCATCGGCGAGATGGTCTACGCCTGCGTGCTGATGCTGCCGGGCTTCTTCGGCGGCGAGGCGGGCATCTCGACCAACCGCTCCATCGGCCGGCCGCTCTTCGGCCTCACCTTCGGGCCGCCGCTGCAGGTCTACTACCTGGTCGCCGTGTGGTGCTTCCTGTGCATGATCGCCATGTACGCGCTCACGCGCACGCCGCTCGGCCGGATGGCGAACGCGGTGCGGGACAACCCGGAGCGCGCCGAATTCATCGGCTACGACACGCAGAAGGTGCGGTTCCTCCAGCTCGTGCTTTCGGCCTTCTTCGCCGGCATCGCCGGCGCGCTCTCTTGCATCAACTTCGAGATCGTGAGCGCGGAGAACGTCTCGGCGCTGCGTTCCGGCGGCGTGCTGCTCGCCGCCTTCATCGGCGGCATCCCGCTTTTCTTCGGGCCGGTGCTCGGCGCGGTGATCTTCATCCTCTTCGTCGCCGCGCTCTCCGGCGTCACCAATGCCTGGCTGCTGTACCTCGGCCTCTTTTTCTGCGCGATGGTGCTCTACGCGCCCGGGGGCGTGGCGTCGATTCTGCTCGCGCAGATCGGCGTGGTCCGCGCGCGCAAGTTCGGCCGGCTCGTCCTTCCGTATGCCGCCGCGCTTGCCGCCGGCCTCGTCTGCCTCGCAGGGCTCATCGGCATCGTCGAATCGGTGTACCGGCTCTCGGACGACACCGAGGGAACGCGCATGAGCCTCGCCGGCCTTTCCGTGGACGCCGCGCAGGCGCCCGTGTGGATCGTTTCCGGCGTGCTGCTCGCCGCGGGGCTCGTGGCGCTGCGCTTCGCCGGCCGCTGGGTCGGCGGGCGCTGGGACGCGGTGCAATCGGAGCTGAAGGGCCCATGAGCCCGGCGCTCGAGCTCGCGGACGTGCGCAAGAGCTTCGGCGCGACGCGCATCATCAATGGCGTGTCGCTCGCCATCGCCGCGGGCGAGCGGCACGCGATCATCGGCCCGAACGGCGCCGGCAAGAGCACGCTCTACAACCTGGTCTCGGGCCGCTTCCCAGTAAGCGCGGGGTCGATCCGCCTGAACGGAGAGGACGTCACCAACCTGCGGCCGCACGAGATCAACCGCAAGGGCCTCGCGCGCAGCTTCCAGGTCACCAATCTCTTCAACAACCTCTCGGTCTACGAGAACCTGCGCTGCGCGGTGCTGTGGGGCGCGGGCTACAAGTATTCCTTCTGGCATCGCCTGTCGAGGCTGGGCGAGGTCAATGCGCGCGTGGAAGAGGTGATGGCCAGGATCGGCCTCACGCGGCGGGCGAGCGCGCCGGCCGGGACGCTTTCGTATGCCGAGCAGCGCGCGCTCGAGATCGGCGTGACGATCGCGGGCGGCGCCAGCGTGATCCTGCTCGACGAGCCGACCGCCGGCATGAGCCGCACGGAGACCGCGCAGGCCGTCGAGCTCATCCGCCAGGTGACGGCCGGCAAGACGCTCCTCATGGTCGAGCACGACATGGGCGTGGTCTTCGACCTGGCCGACCGCATCTCGGTGCTGGTCTACGGCGAGCTGATCGCGACCGGGCGGCCGGAGGAAATCCGCGCCAACGCGGCGGTGCAGGAGGCCTATCTCGGTGCCTTGGGAAAGGATCACCACCATGCTTGAGGTGAGGGACCTCAACGCCTGGTACGGGAAGAGCCATATCCTGCGCGGCGTGCATCTCGACGTGCGCGAGGGCGAGATCGTCAGCCTCCTCGGGCGCAACGGCGTCGGCCGCTCCACCACCATCCGTTCCATCATGGGCCTCGTGCAGCGGCGCGGCTCGGTCAAGTTCAACGGGCGCGAGCTCATCGGGCTGAAGGCCTTCCAGATCGCCCATGCCGGGCTGGGCTACGTGCCGGAGAACCGCGACATCTTCCCCACGCTGACCGTGCGCCAGAACCTCGTCCTCGGGCAAAAGGGCTCGAGCGGCGGCGGCCGCTGGAGCATGGAGCAGATGTTCGAGCTCTTCCCGCGCCTCAAGGAGCGCGCCGACACGCAGGCGGGCGTGCTGTCCGGCGGCGAGCAGCAGATGCTCACCCTCTGCCGCACGCTCATGGGCAATCCCGACCTCGTCATGATCGACGAGCCCACCGAGGGCCTCGCGCCCAAGATCGTCGAGCAGGTGGGCAACCTCTTCCAGGAAGTGAAGAAGCGGGGCGTGTCGATCCTGCTGGTCGAGCAGAAGCTCGCCATCACCCTCGACATCTCGGAGCGGCTCTACGTGATGGGGCACGGCTCCATCGTCTTCGAAGGCACGCCGGCGGACGTTCGCACCAATGCGGCGATGCGCAAGGAATGGCTCGAAGTCTGAGGTGTGCTTGTAGGCATCGCATGACACGCGGTCGCGGGGAATAGGGGATTGCGGGCACGTTTCAGGCTGCTACACTGGCCGAGGAAGTCCCCATGAAACGCGTCGTGGTCTACAGTGACTCGTCCGCCCGCCCACGGGACGAGTCGCGCACGCGCACCGAGCCGGGTCCCAGGCCGGAAGTACCCGTCGCGCCGGCAAAACGCCAGTCCTTCGTTCGCCGCCACCGCAAGGCGCTGGCGGGCATCGCCGCGCTTGCCATCGTTGCTGCAGCCGCGTTCTGGCTCGCGCCGCGCGGATTGGATGCGTCGCAAGTCGACGCGGCGGTGCAGCGCGCGATCGATGCGCAGCCCGCGAAGCCCACGGCGGCCGACGCCTACGCGAAGGTCCTGCCGTCGGTGGTCCACGTGCGCGGCTTCATGAGCGACCCGGACGAGGCGATCGAAGGCGGCCAGAATTCCACCGGCGCGAGCGAGGCGGCGACCGGGGAGGGCAGCGTTGGCACCGGCGTGGTCATCGTCGAGACGGGCATCATCCTCACCAACCTGCACGTCGTGAACGGGTCGAAGCGCATCAAGGTCACCTTCTTCGACGGCACGGAAGCCGACGCCGACATCATCGGCGTGCGTGCCGAGCACGACCTCGCCGTGCTGCAGGCGCGCCGGCTTCCGGACGATTTGCAGCCCGCGACGGTCCGCTCGACGAGCGGCCTGCGCCCGGGGGACGAGGTCGTCGCGATCGGCTTCCCGTTCGGAATCGGCCCGTCGGCCACTTCCGGCGTGGTCTCGGGCCTGAAGCGCGAGTACGAATCGCAGGGCAAGCGAATGCTGAGCAACCTGATCCAGTTCGACGCGGCGGTGAACCCCGGCAACTCCGGCGGGCCGCTCGTCACGCTCGACGGCGAGGTGGTCGGCATCGTCACGGGGCTGCTCAACCCCACGGAGCAACGCGTGTTCGTCGGCCTGGGATTCGCGGTGCCGATCGAGAACGCGGCGAGCGCGCTGGGCCTCAATCCCTTCTGAGGAGCGACATGAATCGCGACGCGTCCGAAGTCTCCGAGCTGATGGAGCGCATCCTCTTCGAGGTGAAGAAGATCGTGGTCGGCCAGGACCACTTCCTCGAGCGGGTGCTCGTCGCCGTCCTCGCGCAGGGCCACCTGCTCGTCGAGGGCGTGCCCGGCCTCGCGAAGACGCTCACGATCAAGACGCTCGCGCAGGCGATCCGCGGCTCGTTCCGCCGCATCCAGTTCACGCCCGACCTCGTGCCGGCGGACCTCGTCGGCACGCGCATCTACAACCAGAAGACCGGCGACTTCGCGACTTCGCTGGGGCCGGTGTTCTGCAACCTGCTCCTCGCCGACGAGATCAACCGCGCGCCCGCCAAGGTGCAGAGCGCGCTGCTGGAGGTCATGCAGGAGCGGCAGGTGACGATCGCCGGCGAGACGCACCGCGTGCCCGATCCGTTCCTCGTCATGGCGACCCAGAACCCGATCGAGACCGAAGGCACCTATCCGCTGCCGGAAGCGCAGGTCGACCGCTTCATGATGAAGGTGCTGGTGGGCTACCCGACCGAGGGCGAGGAATTCGTCATCGTCGAGCGCGTGACCGGCAACCTCCCCGACGTGGCGCCGGTCGCGAGCACCGAGGAGCTGCGCGCGCTGCAGCGGCAGTGCCGCAGCGGGTACGTGGAGCCCTCGCTCGTGCAGTATGCCGTGCGCCTGGCGGCGGTCACGCGCAATCCGCAGGAGAACGGCCTGCCAGAGTTGGCAAAATATCTCACCTACGGCGCGAGCCCGCGCGCGCCCATCCACCTGATCGAATGCGCTCGTGCGCTCGCCTTCCTGCGCGGCCGCGACTACGCGCTGCCGCAGGACGTCATGGACCTCGCGCCGGACTGCTTCCGCCACCGGCTGGTCCTTTCCTACGAGGCGCTCGCAGAGGGCGTCAGCGCGGACGACATCATGAGGCGCGTCATGCAGCACGTGCGCGCCCCCGAGAAGCCGCTCCAGGCGCATGTTGGCGTGGCTGCGCAGAACGCTTAGGCCTTCCTTTCCGGAAGACGCTTCCGGGAAGATCGTCCCGCTGCCGCGCCGCAGCCCGGAGGAGGCGCTGCGCCGCCTCGAGTGGACGGTGCTGCGCCGCCTCGACGGCCTGCTGCACGGGGACTACCGCACGCTGTTCCGCGGCTACGGCCTCGACCTCGCCGACCTGCGCGAATACCAGTACGGCGACGACGTGCGCCATATCGACTGGAACGTCACCGCGCGCCTGCAGGCGCCGTACGTGCGCGAGTACCACGAGGATCGCGAGGTCACCGCCTGGTTCCTGCTCGACCTCTCGCCCTCCATCGACTTCGGCTCGCGCGAGGTGCGCAAGCGCGCCGTCTCGGAGCAGTTCGTGGGCGCCGTGGCGCGCCTGCTCACGCGCCACGGCAACCGCGTCGGCGCGCTGCTCTACGGCAGCGGCGTGGACCGCATCGTCCCGGCCGGCGGCGGCCGTGCGCATGTCCTGCGCCTCCTGCACGCCATGCAGGCCCGAAAGGATTCTCGGAGCAAAAGAACAGATCTCTCCGAGCTGCTTCGTGCCGCCGGCCACATGATCCGCCGCCGCTCGCTCGTCTTCCTGGTCTCGGACTTCTACAGCGAGCCCGGCTGGACGGGCCTCCTCGGCCGCCTGGCGCAGCGCCACGAGGTGATCGCGGTGCGCCTCTACGACCCGCTCGAGTCGGAGCTGCCCGACCTCGGCCTCGTGCCGTTCCGCGACGCCGAGACCGGCGAGCAGCTCCTCGTCGACACCCACGATCCCGCGTTCGCGCAGCGCTTCGCCGAGGCCGCGCGCCGCCGCGAGACGGCCCTGCGCGCTTCGTTCGCCGAGGCCGGCGTGGACGCGCTCGAGCTCTCGACCGACGAGGACCTCGTCGACTCCATCCGCCGCTTCATCGAGCTGCGCAAGCGCCGCAGCCGGATCGCGGCGAAGGCGGCGGCGGCATGAGCTTCATCTGGCCCGATGCGCTGTGGCTGCTCGGCGCGCTGCCGCTCCTCGTCGCGGCGTACATCGCGATGCTGCAGCGGAAGAAGAGGTTCGCCGTGCGCTACGCGAGCCTGGACATCATCCGCGAAGCCATGGGCAAGGGGCCGGGGTTCCGGCGCCACGTGCCGCCGCTCATCTTCCTCCTCGCGCTGGCGGTCATGATCGTCGCCATCGCGCGTCCGCAGGCCACCGTGACGCTGCCCTCGCAGCACGAGACGGTCATCCTCGCCATGGACGTCTCCGGCAGCATGCGCGCGAGCGACGTGGAGCCGAACCGCCTGGTGGCGGCGCAGAACGCCGCCAAGCAGTTCATCAGCGAGGTCCCCGCCAACGTGCGCATCGGCATCGTCGCCTTCGCCGGCACCGCGACCGTCGCCCAGGCGCCGACCACGAGCAAGGAGGACCTGATCGCGGCGATCGACCGCTTCCAGCTGCAGCGCGCGACCGCCATCGGCAGCGCGATCCTCGTCTCGCTGGCGACGATCTTCCCGAAGGACGGCATCGACGTCTCCTCCTTCAGCAACTACCCGGAGCCGGGGAAGAAGGGCGCCGGGCCCGACGGCCCCGGCCGCCGCGACCCCTCCAAGGCCGTGGCGCCCGGCTCGTACGGCTCCGCGGTGATCATCCTGCTCACCGACGGGCAGCGCACCACCGGCCCCGACTCCATCCAGGCGGCGCGCTTCGCCGCGGACAAGGGCGTGCGCGTCTATACCGTCGGCATCGGCACCACCGAAGGCAAGATCGTCGGCTTCGAGGGCTGGTCCATGCACGTGCGGCTCGACGAGGAGACGCTCAAGACGATCGCCGACCTCACCCGAGCCGAGTACTTCTACGCGGGCTCCGCGCCCGACCTGAACAAGGTCTACAAGACGCTCAACTCCAAGGTCGTGCTGGAGACGAAGAAGAGCGAGATCACGGCGCTCTTCGCCGGCGCCGCGGCGGTCCTCACGCTGCTCTCGGCGATGCTCTCGCTGCTCTGGTTCAACCGCATCCTCTAGCTCCGCCTTCCGGGCCTTTCCCGTAGTTCTCCCGGCCCATGGGACGTAGCGGCGGCCGCCGCGCCGGCGCCGCTAGCATTGCCGTATGCGGGCCGCCTCCACCGCGATCTTCCTTGCCGCGACGATGGGATTGCACTCCGGCGCCGCGGCCGCCGCGGATTCCGCGCTGCACCGGCAGCTCGAGCGCGTGGCGGCCGAGCGCGTCTTCTTTGCCCACCAGTCCGTGGGCCAGAACCTCCTCGAGGGGCTGGCCCGCATCGCGGACGAGCAAGGCGTGCCGTTGCACATCGAGGACCTGCGCATCCCCGAGAACGGCGATCCGCTGCGCAAGCTGCGCAACTTCGAGCGCGACGTCGACGAGCGCGGCGGCGCGCTCGACGTGGCGATGCTCAAGTTCTGCTACGTGGACATCGGCGAGGACACCGACGTCCCGGCGCTTTTCGAGCAGTACCGCGCGACGCTGCGTCGGCTGCAGGTGCGCCATCCGCGCATCGCCTTCGTGCATGTGACGGTGCCCCTCACTGTCGCCCAGGAAGGCGTGAAGGCGTTCGCCAAGCGCCTGCTGGGCCGCCATCCCTACGGGACGGTGGAGAACCTGAAGCGCGAGGAATACAACGCCCTGCTGCGCGCCGCCTATCTGGGCCGCGAGCCCGTGTTCGACCTCGCGCGCGTCGAATCCGTCGCGCCGGACGGCCGGCCGGTGTCGGTGACATGGAAGGGCCGCAGCGCGCCGGCGCTCGCGCCGCAGTACAGCGCCGATGGCGCCCACCTCAATGCCGCGGGCAAGGAAGCGGGCGCACGCGAGCTTCTCCGTGTGCTGGCGGCCGCTGGTCCGGCCGCTAGTCCCACCGGGCCGGGCGGATGGTCCGCCAGGCAGGCGGCGACGAACGGCGCCTCCGCGGGCGGGTCGTAATCAGGTCGCCACCCGTCTAGGAGCGCAGACATGCTGAGCTGGGCACTCACGTTCTTCATCCTCGCCATCGTCGCGGCAGTCCTCGGCTTCACCGGCATTGCCGGCGCCGCAAGCCAGATGGCGTGGGTCCTCTTCGTCCTGTTCGTGGTCCTGGCGCTGGTCGCCGCCGTGCGCGGCCGGCGGCCGCCGGCCTGAGGCGCCGCTAGCGGAAGAGCAGGAAAGCGAACGCCGCCGAGGCGACGAGCGACGTCACGGTAAGAAGCACGCCCGCCTGCCTCGGGAAGCGCTCGACCAGGCGGTCCAGGAGATCGTTCGGCTCGTCGGCCGCGCGCATCATCTGCCGCGTCGACTTCCACTCGTTGGCGCGCGCCTCGAGCGCGACCCAGGCCTGCGGGCGCAGGAGGATCAGCAGGCCGAGAATCGCGGCCGCGCAGCCGCCGATGACCAGGAACCAGCGCGCGGCCTCCACCAGGACTTGCGCAAGCGCCGCGCCGCTCGCGAGCCGCATCGCGGAAACCGTCTGGGCGGTATCGAACTGCAGCGACAGCGCCGCGGCGGCATAGGCGCCGCCGACGAGGAAAGCCGCGCCGAGCGCGGGCGGGCGCCGTGTCGCCGGCCCTTCGATGCTGTGAGGCACCTCGAGGGGCCTGGTCGCCCGGCGCAGCGAAACCCGGCGATTCATCCGCCGGAAGAACGCGAGCGTATCGTCCAGCGCCACCAGCAACCCCACGCCGATCACCAGCCCGATCAGGCTCCCCGTCAGCGCGAAGGCGTTGAGGGCGGGCAACAGCATCTCGTACCAGAAGTAGCTCAGCGCGGGCGACATGCCGCGCATTATGCCTTCAGGCCGGGCGGTCCTCCGGAGGGAATGGGGACGCGGCGCCCTCCAGCCAGGCGCGCCCGTGGCGGTAGAGCCGCTCCACCACCTCGCCCTTGAGCTGCGGCAGGTCGCGCTTGATCTTGAAGCCGAGCTTGGTCTGCAGGTAGCCGAGGTGCCGGTACCCCTCGGGAAGGCTGCCGAGGAGGTCCGGGTCGAGCTTGAGGGACGCCGACGGGTCGAGGGGATCCACGCGGTCCTTCTCGTAGATCGGCTGGCGGCGCACGATCGCCCACCTGCCGTTTCTCTTCTCGAAGAAGTCGTAGAACCGGCCGGTGCAGACGACGTCGACCGTCACGTGCTCGATGTCGCCGCGCTGGCTGATCGTCATCTTCGTCTGGGCCACGGCTCGGGGGCCCTTCACGTCGACGCTCGAGCCGCCGAGGAAGTGCAGGATGCTCACGCCCTTGTCGAAGCCGGCCTTGCTCACCTCGATGAACTTCGCGGCCGGGCCCTGGAACCAGGTCGCGGTCATCCAGCCGTCGTCGTGCCAGACGGTGCGGAAGCGCTCCCAATCGCCGGCATCGCGCCAGACGGCCCAGTTCTGCACCACCTCGACGATCTCGTCGCGGTCGGCGCGCGTGTCGCCTGCCGCGCTCACCGGTCGGCCTTGGCGCCGGAAACCTGCACGACCTTCGCCCACTTGACGATGTCGGCGCGCAGGAACTTGTCGAACTCGTCGATCGACATGCCCATGGGCACCGCGCCCTGCTTGGCCCAGGTCTCCTTCACTTCGGGCGCGGCGAGCACCTTGTTCACGGCCGTGTTGAGCGTCTCGAGCACCGGCCGGGGCGTTCCGTGCGGCGCCATGAGGCCGAGCCAGATCGTCGCCTCGTAGCCCGGGACGCCGGCCTCGGATACGGTGGGCAGGTCCGGCGTGACCGGCGAGCGCGTCTTGCCGGTGCTGCCGAGCGCGCGCACCTTGCCCGCCTTGGCCTGCGCCGACATCGTCGTGATCGCGTCGAACATCATCTGCACCTGGTTGCCCAGGATCGCCGCGCGCGCCTGGTCGCTTCCCTTGTGGGGCACGTGCACGATGTCGACGCCGGTCATCGCCTTGAAGAGCTCGCCGGCCATGTGGTACGGCGTGCC
>JBLNDP010000149.1:0-3436 GCA_050261755.1 Clostridia bacterium | reverse complement strand
CCCACGGTGAATCCCTTGGCGACCTCGGCGGCGATGCGGGCCGCTTCGGGATATTGCTTTTCAGGCACCAGCATCCGGGTGAGCGCGGTGCAGGTCTGTCCGGAGTTCAGGTAGCAGCCGTTCACGGTGCTTTTGACCGCGGTCGCGAGGTCCGCGTCGTCGAGGATCACGGAGGCGCTCTTGCCGCCGAGCTCCAACGCGACGCGCTTCACCGTGGCGGAGGCGAGCTCGGAAATGCGCTTGCCGGCCCGCGTCGATCCGGTGAACGAAATCATGTCGACGCCGGGATGCTTGACGAGCGCCTCGCCCGCGCCGGCGCCCACGCCGGTGACGAGGTTGAAGACGCCGGCGGGCAGCCCCGCCGCCTCGATCACTTCGGCGAGCAGGAACGCATTGAAGGGCGCCACCTCGGAGGGCTTGAGCACCACCGTGCACCCCGCGGCCAGTGCCGGGGCGACCTTCAGCGCGATCTGGTGAAGCGGATAGTTCCAGGGCGTGATGGCGCCGACGACGCCTACGGGCTCTCGCACGACGACGGAATTTCCGACGCGCTCTTCGAATTTGAACTCTTTGAGGATCTTTGAATAATTCGAAAAATTCGCGATGGGCAGGCCGGCCTGGATGCGCGAGGCCATCTTGAGCGGCATGCCGACTTCCTGGGCGATGAGCTTCGCAAGCTCGTCGGCGCGCGCCTTGAGCCCGGCAGAGATCTTCTCCAGGCACTCCGCCCTGAAAGCAGGCTCTTTTGCAGACCACGAATCAAGAGCCGCTCGTGCGGCCGCCACGGCCGCATCGACGTCCTTCGCGCCGCCGAGGGGGATGCGCCCCATGACGGCGCCGGTGCCGGCATTGTGAACGTCAATCGTTTCGCTGGAGGACGGAGCGACCCAGCGGCCGCCGATGAACAGCTTGTCGCGGACGAGCATGCGAATCTCCTGATGGATCGGGCAATTTTATATACTCGGCCGATGGCTCGAAAGGCGAAAGCGGTCCTGTGCCGCGAACTGAACAAGCCCGTCGTCGTGGAGGAGATCCAGGTCGACGGCCCGAAGCGCGGCGAGGCGACGGTGAAGCTCGCCGCGTGCGGGGTCTGCCACTCCGATCTCTCGGCGACCAACGGCACCATTCCCATGCAGCCGCCGCTCGTCCTCGGCCACGAGGCGGCGGGCGAGGTCGTCGAGGTGGGCGAGGGCGTGACCTCGCTCGCGGTCGGCGACCACGTCGTCTCCTCCTTCATCTATATGTGCGGCAAGTGCCGCTTCTGCTCCGCCGGTCGCCCGGTGCTGTGCGTCGAGCAAGGCAAGGCGCTCACCACGCTGCCGGACGGCACGCTGCGGACCCGCGACGCGAAAGGCAACCCGGTGAGCATCTTCTCCGGCTGCGGCGTGATGGCCGAGTACGCGACGGTGCACGTCGACAACCTGGTCAAGATCGACAAGAAGATCCCGCTCGACCGGGCGGCGCTCGTCGGCTGCGCGGTCACCACGGGCGTAGGCGCGGTCTTCAATACGGCAAGGATGCCCGCGGGTTCTACCGTCGCGGTCTTCGGCTGCGGCGGCGTCGGCCTCAACGTCATCCAGGGCGCGCGCATCGCCGGCGCGGCGCGCATCGTCGCCATCGACTCGAACGAGGCGAAGCTCGAGATGGCGAAGAAGTTCGGCGCCACCGACGTCCTCGCGGCGAAGCCCGGCGACGACGTGTCGAAATCATTGAAGAAGCTGACGGCCGGCGGCCCGGACTACGCTTTCGAGTGCGTGGGCAGCGGCGAGCTCGCCGCGGCGGCCTACCGCTCCATCCGTCGCGGCGGCTCGGCGATTATCGTCGGCGTCGCGAAGCCGGCCGACTCCACCAGCTTTCGCTCGATGACGATGGTGTTCGAGGAGAAGACGCTCACCGGCAGCTACTTCGGCTCGAGCGTCCCGCGCATCGACTTCCCGCGCATGCTGGACCTCTACGCCGCGGGAAAGCTCATGCTCGACGAGCTCATCACCCGCCGCTACCGCGTCGAAGAAGCCCCGCAGGCCTTCGCGGACCTCGAATCCGGGCGTAATGCCCGTGGCGTGATCGTCTTCTAGGTCAGTCGAGCTCGTCGAGGGAGACGACCTCGCGCACCACGTCGTGCGCGTCGGCCTCGTTCCAGTCGAGGCCCAGCGCTTCCTCGTCCCACTCCTCGGCTTCGAAGTCGCCTTCCAGCTGTTCCGGCTCCATGCCGCCTCCGCTTGTGTGGTCTGGCGGGGCTATTGTTCGGGCCGGGTGTTACAGGCAACCGAGCTGCCGCTCCCTCGCCCGGACCAGCGCGGCGACCGCCTCGTTCACGGGCGCGTCGAGGCCGAGCGCCTTCGCTTCGCGCGGAATGGCGCCGTTGATGACGTCGATCTCGCTGCATCGCCGGGCGAGCAGGTCGAGGAGCACCGAGGGCTTGGCATTCGGGATCTTGGCGCCGAACTCGCGCACGTACGCAATCGGGTCCTTGATGTCCAGCTTGATTTTCTTCCTCATCGCAACGGCGAAGGCTTCGGCGGCGCACACCGCCGAGACCTTCGACAGGTCCGGGTCCGCCATCACCTGGCCGACGGTGAGGCCGCTGAGGCCGCACGGCCCCGAGTAGGCGCAGTTGCAGATGAGCTTCTCCCAGACGAGCTGGTCGATGTCCGCGAACACCTTCACGTTGAAGCCGGCGCCGCGCCAGACGTCCGCCACGCGCTCGAGGCGCGGCGTGATGCCTCCGCCCGCGAGCTCGCCGAGCCGCACGAGCTCCATGCCGTTGTGGTGCGCGTGGCCGGGGGAGCGCATCGAGGCGCCGAATCCGCCCACGACGCCGACGAGGACGCGCTCGCGCCCGAGGACGGAGGCCGCGGTGTCCGGGCCGCCGAGGCCGTTCTGGATGGAGAGAACGGGGGTCTCCGGCTTCAACAGATGATTCTTGATGGAAAGCGCCGCAGCGGCGACCTGCATCGCCTTCGTGGCGAGAATGACGAGCTCCGCCGGGCCGGCTTCGCGCGCCTCGGTCGTGGCGTGGATGCGCACCGTGCGATCGCCGGAGGCGCCTTCGAGCCGCAGGCCGTTGCTGCGGATGGCCTCGACGTGCTCACGCCAGAGGTCGACTGCCCACACCTCGTGGCCCGCGGCGCCGAGGAGGCCGGCATACACCGACCCCATCGCGCCGCAGCCGACGATGGCGATTTTCAACGCTAGACGACCTCGAAGAGGCCCGCGGCGCCCATGCCGCCGCCGATGCACATCGTCACGACGACGTTCTTCGCGCCGCGGCGCTTGCCCTCGATGAGCGCATGGCCGACGAGGCGGGCGCCGCTCATGCCGTAGGGATGGCCGAGCGCGATGGCGCCGCCGTTCACGTTCAGGCGGTCGTTCGGGATGCCGAGCCGGTCGCGGCAGTAGAGCACCTGCACCGCGAACGCCTCGTTCAGCTCCCACA
>JBLNDP010000148.1:0-4064 GCA_050261755.1 Clostridia bacterium | reverse complement strand
TCGAAAGGGTCCGCAGGGCCGCCGTCAGGGCAATCAGCACGACGATCACCGCGAACACCCGGTGCGTCCAGTGGATCGCCACGAGCGCCTCCATCGGCAGCAGCTCGCCGTCGCCGGTACGACCGAGCTCGCGGAAGACATGAAAGGCGTTGCGGAAATCCATGTGTGGAAGCGCCTGCCCCAGGCAGCCCGGCAAGTCCGGGCAAGCGAGCGCCGCATAGTTCGCGCTCACCCAGCCCCCGAGCGCGATCTGCACGGCGAGCGCGGCGAGCGCCGCCGCCGCGACCGGCCGCAAGCCCGCGGCCTGCGCCAAGGGGGCGGAAGAATTCGTTCTCAGAAAAAGCAGCAGCAGCAGCGCGAACGTTGCCATTCCGCCCAGAAGATGCAGCGTGACGATCACGGGCTTCAACAGCAGCGTCACGGTCCACATGCCGAGCGTCGCCTGGAAGACCACCAGCGCGACGATCGCCGAGGCGTGCCACGCGGCGGTCCTCAGCTTCCAGGCGAGCGACGCAATCAGGAGGATGAGGATCCCGAGGCTTCCCGCCAGGTATCGGTGCCCCATTTCCTTCCAGGCCTTAGCCAGCGCGCCCTGGTCATGGATCAGCGTCGGCACCGGATGGCCGTAGCACCCGGGCCAATCGGGACAGCCCAGGCCGGCGTCGGAGAGGCGGACATAGGCGCCCACGACGATGACGACGAAGGCGAGCAGCGCGGTGGCGCCGACCAAGACGCGGAAGAAGCGCCGCATCAGCCGATCCTCGAGTAGCGCAGGAGCCGCTGCAGGTCCTTGATCATGCGCGCGGGCTCCGGGTCCCGTGGATAGCGCATCATGAGGTTGCCGAGCGGATCGACGACATAGATATCCGCGGCCGGATCGCCGGGGAAGCCTCGCTCGAGCGCCGGCGGCGCCACGGCCACGTGCGCGTCCTCGAGCGCTGCGGCGAGCGCCTCGCGCGGCTTGCCGCCGTCGGTGACGAGCCACAGGCGCTCGATGCGCTCCATGTCCTTCCCCTGCGCGCGGCGGATCTGCCGGACGATATACAGCTTCTTCTCGCAGCGCGCGTCGCATGCCGCCGGATCGAATGTGACCAGCACCCACTTGCCTCTCAGCGCCGCGAGGGCCGGGGCAGCGATGGGCCGCGGCTCGATCAGCTCGCCGTAGTTGCCCGCCGAACCCGTGCCCCACTGGAAGCGATAGGCGAGCCACCCGAGCACCATCGGGGACAGGCATACGAGGGCGATGAGGACCGCCTGGTTGCGCAGGAGCTTCATGCGCGGCGGAAGGAGAAGTACAGGCCCATCGCGGCGGCGAGCGTGGCGAGCGAGTACCACTGCAGCGCGTAGCTTTCGTGCTTCTCGACGCCGGTGTCTGGCGCCGGCCATTCGCGGGCGAGGCCGTCGCTCGTGTCCGTTTCCTGCTCGACGACCACCGTCTTGACCGGCAACCCGGTGGCGGCGACGAAATCCTCGACGGTGACGTTCTGCCGCAGCGGGCCCTCGGGCTTCTGGCCCATCTCGAAGGCATGCGGAAAGCGCTCGAGCGCGAGGCCCTCGATGCGCAGCTCGCCGCTCGGCGCCGGAACGTCGGGCAGGACGTCGCGCCGCGCCGGCGCCGCCACCCAGCCGCGATTGACCAGCACGTACACGTCCGAGCGCGCGAGCCGCATCGGCGTCACCACTTCGTAGCCGGGACGGCCGCCGCGCAGCTTGTTGTCCAGGAACATGGTGAGCCGCGTGTCGAACGTGCCACGCACGCCGACGCGTCGGTGCACGAGCTCCGGCGCATGCGCCGAAGGCGAAAGCTCGATGGGCGGCGCGCGGCGCGCTTCGGCGAGCTGGGCGGCGAGCGCCCTTTTCTCGGCCGCGCGGCCGGCCTGCCATTGGCCGAGCGCGATGCCCGCGGCGCAGAAGAGCGCGCCGGCGAGGAGCGGCCAGGGCCGCGGGCGGAGGGAGTATCCTGAAGCCATGCGTTACGTTGTCGTCGCGATGCTGCTGCTCATCGTCGGGAGCCTCGGCTCCGCGCTCTTCTTCATGCTGAAGCGACGCGACGACTCGCAAAAAATGGCAAAGGCCCTCGCGATTCGCGTGGGCCTTTCCGTGTTCCTCTTCGTGCTGCTGATGGTCGGCTGGATGCTGGGGCTTTGGCAGCCGCACAGCCTGTAATCAGCGCGGCTGCGAGCGCTCGCGCAGTTAGCGCGGCTCCTAGCGCTCCTTACAACCAGTAGACGAAGATAAAGAGGCCGAGCCACACCACGTCGACGAAGTGCCAGTACCACGCCACGCCCTCGAAGGCGAAGTGGTGGTCGGGCTTGAAGTGGCCCTTGAGGCAGCGGAACCAGATGACCGTGAGCATGATCGCCCCGACGGTGACGTGGAAGCCGTGGAAGCCGGTCAGCATGTAGAAGGTCGAGCCGTACACGCCGCTCGCGAGCGTCAGGTGCAGCTCGTGGATGCCGTGCGTGTACTCGATCGCCTGGCACACCAGGAACGAGACGCCCAGGGCGATGGTCGCGGCGAGCCACAGGATCAGCTTGGAGCGGTCGTTGCGCAGGAGCGCCCAGTGCGCGAGGGTCACCGTGACGCCCGAGGTGAGGAGCAGGAGCGTGTTCACGGCCGGCAGGCCCCACGCGCCGACGGTCTGCAGCGGCGCCTCGGCGCCCGGGCCGGCGCTCGGCCAGGTGCCGGAGAAGCCCGGCCACAGGAGCGCCTGGTGCTCGAGGGAGCCGAGGTCGGGCACGGAGTAGATGCGCGCCCAGAAGAGCGCGCCGAAGAACGCGCCGAAGAACATGACCTCCGAGAAGATGAAGAAGCTCATGCCCCAGCGGAAGGACACGTCTTCCCAGCGGCCGTACTTGCCGCCCTCGGACTCGCGGATCACGTCGCCGAACCAGCGCACCATCGTGTAGATGAGCAGCATGAGGCCGGCGGCAATGCTGACCCAGCCGCCCTTGGACCCGTTGAACACGAATACGGCGCCGAGCGCCATGAGGAAGAGCGACGTCGAGCCCATGATGGGCCAGGGCATCGGCTGCGGCACCGAGTAGTGCTGTTGCCGGGTGGTCGCGGTGGGTGCGCTTTGCGCCATTGTTCTCTCCCTGCCTTCTCTAGCTTGTAATGAGTCCGACGATCGTGCGCAGCGTGAGCACGAACAGGACGACGAAAAAGATCCCCAGCGCGACGATATGCGCCGGCTTGATGCGCGCCGCCTCGTGCTCCGACTTGCGGCGGATGCCGATGAAGCCGTAGAGGACGGTTTTCACCGTGTCGAGGAACGATGCTTCCTTCATGACGCCCATTGTCCCCTGGATCATCAGCCCTTGCCCCCGCCCCCGCTTCTTCCTTCCACTTCGAAGAACGTGTACGACAGCGCGATGCTGTTGATGTCCTTCGGCAGCTTCGGGTCGACGACGAACACGACCGGCATGCGCCGCGTCTCTCCCGGCTGCAGCGTCTGCTGCTTGAAGCAGAAGCATTCCATCTTGCGGAAGTACTCGCCGGCGATCTGCGGGCCGTAGCTCGCCACCGCCTGCCCCGTCACCGCCACGCGCTCCGGGTTGGTCACCTCGTACTCGATGGTGGTCACCTGGCCCGGGTGCACGGCGACGTGCTTGACGAGCGGCCGGAAGCCCCACGGCAGCTTGTGCGTGTTCGAGTCCAGCTCGATCGTCACCGTGCGGCTCGCATCCACCTGGGTGTTGACCGGCTCGGCGCGCGTGTCGATGTTGCCCACGTCCCACGCGGCGCAGATCGCGTAGTAGAAGGGCACGAGCGCATAGCCGAAGCCGAACATCGCCACCGCGATCACCGCGAAGCGCACGAACGTCCTGCGGTTCTCGATCTTCAGGTTCACTTCAGGAACCAATACTTCGCGATGATTCCGGCGAAGAACGCCAGGGCGATCGTGGCGAGCACCAGGGCGGTCTTCGCGTTCTTGCTCACCGCTTCGGTCACTTGACGATGGGCGGCGTCTCGAACGAGTGGTAGGGCGCCGGCGTCGGCAGGTGCGTCCACTCCAGGGAGTCCGCGCCTTCCCAGGGCTTCTGCGGCGCAGGCTCGCCGCT
>JBLNDP010000147.1:0-5024 GCA_050261755.1 Clostridia bacterium | reverse complement strand
TCCACCGCGGCATCGAGGTCGGCGTCGTCGAACACGATGAAGGGCGCGTTGCCGCCGAGCTCGAGCGAGAGCTTCTTGATCGTGTCGGCCGACTGGCGCATCAGGATGCGCCCCACTTCGGTCGAGCCGGTGAAGGAGAGCTTGCGCACCTTGGAATTGGCGGTGAGCTCGCCGCCGATCGTCGGGGCGTCGCCGGTGATCACGTTGAAGACGCCTTTCGGGATGCCGGCGCGCTCGGCGAGCTCCGCCATGGCGAGCGCCGAGAACGGCGTCTGCTCGGCCGGCTTGATGACGACCGTGCAGCCGGCCGCGAGCGCCGGGGCGGCCTTGCGCGTGATCATGGCGTTCGGGAAATTCCAGGGCGTGATGAGCGCGGCCACGCCGACCGGCTGCTTCACGACGAAAGCGCGCTTGTCGGCCCACGGCGAGGGAATGACGTCGCCGTAGGCGCGCTTCGCCTCTTCCGCGAACCACTCGATGAAGGAAGCGCCGTAGGCGATCTCGCCGCGCGCCTCGGCGAGCGGCTTGCCCTGCTCGGCGGTCAGGATCTGCGCCAGGTCCTCCTGGCAGCTCATCATGAGCTCGAACCACTTGCGCAGGAGCGCGCTTCTTTCCTTCGCCGTCTTGTCGCGCCAGGCCGGCCACGCGCGCTCCGCCGCCTCGATCGCGCGCCGCGTCTCGGCGACGCCGAGGTCAGGGACGCTGCCTAGCCGCGAGCCGGTGGCCGGGTTGTCGACCGGGAAGGACTGCTTGCCGCCGAGCCATTCGCCGTCGACGTAGCACTGCTGGCGGAAAAGCTTCGGATCCTTCAGCGAAAGCGGCGGCAGACCGGGCTGCGAGGGGGCATTCATGGGGGACTCCGCAGAGAGAGGGGAGTCCGGAAATTCTACTGCGGGATGTCTCCCGCGAGCGTGATGCGGTGCATGACGCGCCGGTAGCCGTGATAGTCGTTCACCGGGTTGTGCTGCACGCAGCGGTTGTCCCAGAAGGCGAGCGATCCCACCCGCCATTGGAACCGGCAGGTGAATTCCGGCTTGACCTGGTGCTCGAACAAAAACTCCAGGATCGGCCGGCTTTCCTCCTCCGTCATGCCCGTGAAGCGCGTGGTGTGGCCGAAGTTGACGTACAGGGCCTTGCGCCCCGTCTCGGGGTGCGTACGCACGACGGGGTGCTCGGCGACGAGCGCCTTCGCCTCGCCCTTGCCTTCCGTCTTCAGCCGGTCCTCCCGCGTGCGGGTGACGTTGGCCTTCGCGGAGTCGTTGACCGCGACCAGGCCGTCCAGGAGCTTCTTCATCCCATCGGAGAGCGCGTCGTAGGCGGCGTACTGGCTCGCGAAGAGCGTGTCGCCGCCGTACGGCGGCAGCTCCCGGGCGAGCAGCATCGAGCCCATGGGCGGCTTTTCCAGGTAGGCGGTGTCCGTGTGCCACACGCCGCCGAAGTTCACCCGCTCGTGCTCGAGCTTCTTCACCTCGATGATCTGCGGGAAGCCGTCGATGCCCTTGACGAAGGGATATTCGACCGGCGTGCCCATCTGCCGCGCGAAAGCCATGAACTCGTCGGGCCCGAGCGACTGGTCGCGGAAGAAGATGACCAGGTGCTCGAGCAGCGCCGCACGGATGTCCTTCGCCGCGCCGGCGGAAAGCCGCCGCAGGTCGACGCCGAGGATCTCGGCGCCGAGCGCACCCGCGATGCGGTGGACTTGCATGGCTATTTTTCGATGTGGATGTTGGCGTTGCGGATGATGGTGCCATAGCGCTCGCGCTCGGCGCGCATGAAGACGGCCATCTCGTCGGGCCGCATCGACGCGGTCTCCAGCCCGAGCGTCTTGTAGCGCTCGCGCAGGTCCGGCGCCTGCATCGCCTTCTGGATCTCCGCCGAGAGCTTCTCGAGCACATCCTTGGGGGTCCCGGCAGGCGCGTGGTAGCCGATCCAGGCGCCGATGTCGTAGTCGGGCACGCCGGCCGCCTGCGCGAGCGGCGGCACTTCCGGCATCGCCGACGCGCCCCGCCTGAAGCTCACGCCGTAGGTCTTCAGCTTGCCCGAGCGGACATGGCTCACCACGGAGGCGACCGTCTCGATCGTGTAGTCGATCTGGCCGTTCATCACGTCGGTCAGCGCCGGGGCGCTGCCCTTGTACGGCACGTGCCGCGCCTTGATCTGCGCCATCGAGTTGAAGAGCTCGATCAGCAGGTGCGCGGTCGCACCCGTCCCGGACGAGGAGAACGCGTACTTGTCCGGGTTCGCGCGCACGAGCTGCACGAACTCCTTCGCGTCCTTCGCCGGGAAGGCCGGGTTCGTGACGAGCGCGAACGGCGCAAGGGCGGTCAGGCTCACCGGCGCCAGGTCCTTGAGCGAGTCATACGGCGTGCTTTGCAGGTTCGGCATGATGGAGATCGGCCCGCTCGAGGACGCGAGCAGCGTATACCCGTCGGGCGCCGACTTGGCCACGATGTCCGTGCCGATGGCGCCGCCGGCGCCGGGCCGGTTGTCCACCACGAACGGCTGGCCGAGCTGCTCCTGCAGCTTCTGCGCCACCAGGCGGGCGGCGATGTCGGTCGCCTGTCCGGGCGGCCACGGCACGATGACCTTCACGGGGTGGCTGGGATAGCCCTGCGCGTGGGCGAGCGCGGCGAACAGCAACGCGCCGGCGAATGACAGCATCCTTCTCATCGTCTCTCCTCCAGGAAAGTCGTCTTGTGGGTCAGCCGAATGTGCCGCTGAACGCGCCGCCGTCGAGCAGCAGGTTCTGGCCGGTAATGTAGCCCGCCTGCGCGCTGCAGAGGAACGCGCAGGCGTCGCCGAATTCCTCGATGGTGCCGAAGCGGCCGGCCGGGTTCGCCTCCGAGCGCGCCTTGCGCAGCTCGTCGACGCTCTTGCCCGTCGCCTTCGCGTTGAAGGCGAGGTTGGAGCGCAGGCGATCCGTCTCGAACGGCCCCGGCAGCAGGCTATTGATGGTGACGTTCTGGCGCACCGTCTTGCGCGAGAGGCCCGCGACAAAGCCGGTGAGGCCCGTGCGCGCGCCGTTGGACAGCCCCAGCTCCGGAATGGGGTTCTTCACCGCGCCGGAGGTGATGTTGACGATGCGGCCGAAGCGGCGCGACAGCATGCCGTCGACGACCGCGCGGATGAGCAGGATCGGCGCGATCATGTTGGCGTCCAAAGCGGCGATCCACGCCTCGCGATCCCAATTGCGGAAATCGCCCGGCGGCGGGCCGCCCGCGTTGTTGACGAGGATATCGGGAGAGGGGCATGCGGCGAGCGCGGCCTCGCGCCCGGCCGGCGTCGTGATGTCGCCGGCGACCGCCGTCACCTTGACCGAATACCGCTTGCGGATTTCCGCCGCGGTCGCCTCGAGCGCCTCGCTGCCGCGCGCCGTGATGACGAGATCGACCCCTTCGCGCGCGAGCGATTCCGCGCAGCCCCTGCCGAGGCCCTTCGATGCGGCGCATACCAGGGCCGTCCTGCCGCGAATTCCCAGATCCATGGTTCAGCTCCTTTTCAATGAGACGAGTAGCACGCCGGCGATGACGAGGACCGCGCCGGACATCTGGCGCGGCCCGAACGGCTCGTCCAGGCCGAGGGCGCTCAGCACGGCGACGCTGACCGGGCTGGCGGCGCCGACGAGCGCGAACTGGTTGGCGCCGATGCGCTTGAGCGCTTCCGCCTGCAGGAACAGCGGCAGGACGGTCGCCACCGTCGCGATGAGCGCCGCGTAGGTCCAGACGTTCGCCGGCAGATCGAGCGCGCCGGCCGGCTCGAAGAGAAGGAACTGCAGGACGGCCGGCGCGGTGGCGACGAGCGTGCTGTAGGCCGTGAAGCGCATCGAGCCGATCCGCTTGACGACCTGGCTGCCGGCGACGAGGTAGACGGCGTAGCAAAGCGCCGAGCCGAACACGAAGAGGACGCCGAGCAGGAAAAGCCGCCCCTCGCGGCTCGCATCCACCTGGTTCGAAACCACGAGCGCGATGCCGCCATAGCTCAGCGCGAGCGCCGCGAGCTCGCGGGCGCCCGGACGCTTGGCGAGGAAGAAGAAGGAAAGCACGAGCACCAGCGTGGGGTAGAGGAAGAGAATGAGCCGCCCGACGCCCGCGCCGACGTACTGCAGGCCGATGAAATCCAGGAAGCTCGCGGCGTAGTAGCCGATGAAGCCCAAGCCGACGACCGCGGCCCAGTCGCGCCGCGCGAGACGGGGCTCCTGGGCGCGCAGCACCCACGCGATGACCGCGAAGAAGGGCGCCGAGAGCGCCATGCGCAGGAAGAGCAGCGTGGTGGGCGATACCGGGTAGGCCGCGTAGGAGAGCTTGATGAGCAGCGGCCGGAAGGAGAAGAAGAGCACGCCGACGAGCGCGCAGGCAATGCCCCAGCCGCGGTACGACCCGGCGCTCAACGGCGCCGCGTTCCGCCGAGGATGGATCCGAGGACGCCGCGGATGATCTGGCGGCCGATCTCCGAGCCCATGGTGCGGGCGGCGCTCTTCGCCACCGCCTCCACCAGGCCCTGCGTCTGCTTGCCACCGCGCGGGCCGGTACGCCCGAAGAGGATGTCGGACACCGGGCTGCTTTCGGGTTTCTGCGGAGCGGTCGCGGGACCCTGGGAAAGCTTCTCTTCGGACCGGCCTTTCAGCTTCTCGTACGCCGATTCACGATCGACCGCCGTCTTGTATTTCTCGTAGAGCGCCGAGCCTTGGTAGGCGAGGGCGCGCTCGGAGTCCGAGAGCGGCCCCACCTGCGAGGCGGGCGGGACGACGAACGCCCGCTCCACCATGCGCGGCGAGCCTTTTTCGTCGAGCAGGCTGACGAGCGCCTCGCCGACGGCGAGCTCCGTGATCGCCTGAGCGGCATTGATCTTGGGGTTCGGCCGCAGCGTGTCGGCCGCCGTCTTCACCGCCTTCTGGTCCTTGGGCGTGAACGCGCGCAGCGCGTGCTGCACGCGGTTGCCGAGCTGGCCGAGCACGGACTCGGGGATGTCGAGCGGATTCTGCGTGACGAAATAGACCCCCACGCCTTTCGAGCGGATGAGGCGGA
>JBLNDP010000146.1:0-5003 GCA_050261755.1 Clostridia bacterium | reverse complement strand
GAGAGCGTACCCGCCTGCTGACGGCGGCGCTCCTTGAGCCGCGGGAAGTAGCCGTACATGCGCTCGATGTCCGCTTCCGTCTGCGCACGATCGCGGCGCGTATAGCCGCCCAGGCGCAGGTTCTCCTCGGTGGTCAGGTTGGCGAAGGTGCCGCGCCCGTCGGGGACATGGGCAACGCCAAGGCGCACGATGTCCTCGGTGGACTTGCCGGCGATCGGCGTGCCGGCGAAGCGAACTTCCCCGCCGGTTTTCACCATCCCGCACAGCGCGCGCAGCGTGGTCGTCTTGCCGGCGCCGTTGGCCCCGAGAAGCGTCGTGATCTCGCCCTCCTCCAAGCCAAACTCCATGCCGTGCAAGACGCGCGTCGCGCCATAGGCAGCCGTGAGCGCCTTCGCCTCGAGCAGCATCAGGCCGCCGCCCCGAGGTAGGCCTTGACCACATCCGGATGCCCTCGCACCTCCGCAGGCGTGCCCTCGGCGATCTTGCGGCCGAAGTTGAGGGCGACCACCCGGTCGGAGATGCTCATGACGAGGCCCATGTGGTGCTCGACCAGGAGCACGGTGAGCCGCAGCCGCTCGCGAAGACTGCGCACGAGCTGCCCGAGCACGCCGACTTCTTCATGGTTGAGCCCGCTCGCCGGCTCGTCGAGCAGGAGAAGCCTCGGCTTCGCAGCGAGCGCGCGAGCGAGCTCCACGCGCTTCTGCGTGCCGAAGGGAAGGTCGGCGACGCGCATGCCGGCGACCGGCCCGAGCTCGAGCAACTCGAGCAGCTCGGCCGCCGAGCGGCTTGTTTCGCGCTCTTCGCGCGCAACCAGGGGCGTGCGCAGGGCGTTGCGCAGGAAGCCGCTGCGCGTGCGGCAATGGCACCCCACCATGACGTTCTCGAGCACGGTCATGGTGCGGAAGAGCGCCAGGTTCTGGAATGTACGGCCGATGCCGAGCGAGGCGACCCGGTGGCGTTGCAGGCGAAGCAGCGGCTCGCCGGCGAACTCGATGTCTCCGCGCTCGCAGGGGTAGAGGCGGGACAGGCAGTTGAAGAGCGTGGTCTTGCCGGCGCCGTTCGGGCCGATCAACCCGACGATGTCGCCTTCGGCGACGTCGAACGACACGCCGTCGAGGGCGACGATGCCGCCGAAGCGCACACCGATGTCTTGCACGCGCAAAAGCGCGGCTGCAGCCGAAGCCACCTTCTCTCCTCCTCCTCTGCACCTCGCGCGAGACGCGCCGATCCGATTGCGGAACGCTGTTGTTAGCTTCGTCGGATTGTCGGACAATCTACCGGCAGGCCGCGCATGGCGCAAGCACTCCCCAAAGTGTCGCAGAACTTCGCCCGCATCGTTGCGGTGCCGGCCTATAAGCAGGTCGCGGAGGCGATCGAGCGCGACATCCTGAGCGGGAAGCTGCGCCCGGGTGAAGCCCTAGGTACCGAGACCAGCCTCGCAGCCCAATTCGGCGTCAACCGCTCTACCGTTCGCGAAGGTATCCGCCTTCTCGAGCACGGCGGCCTGGTGCGGCGCGATTCCAGCCGGCGCCTCTGGGTGGGGCGCCCGGGATACGACGGCATGGCGGCGAGCATGAGCCGCGCGCTCGTGCTGCACGAGGTCACCTTCCGCGAGCTCTACGAAGCGGCCATGGCGCTGCAGCTCGCGACCATCGAGGCGGCCGTGGACAACGTGACCGCCGCCGATCTCGCCGAGCTGGAGGCGAACATCGCGCGGACCGAGCGGCATCTTGGCGACGCCGCGGCGGTCGCGAAGCTCGACGCCGAATTCCATGCGCTCGTCGGCAAGGCCTCGCGCAACCGGGTCCTGCAGCTTGCGCGCGAGCCCTCGGAGCTCCTCGTCGTCGCGAGCACCGAGCTCGCCCTCGCCAAGGTCCGCGAGGGTGCGCCCCGCCTGCTCCAGGCGCATCGCATGTACGTCGACGCGCTGCGCCGGCGCGACAAGGAAGCCGCCCGGCTCTGGACGCGCCGCCACCTCGAAGACTGGCGCAAGGGGTTCCTGCGCGCCGGCAACGACCTCGACCAGCCGATCGACCGCATCTACCTCCGCCAAGCCTAGAATTCCCCCTCTCCCCAGGAGTCCCTCCCCATGAGCGACGTTGCCCACTATGCCGTCCGCGACGGCATCGCCGTCATCAGCATGAACAACCCGCCGATCAACGGCCTGGGGAACGCGCTGCGCGCCGCGCTCTTCGAGCTCTTGAAGAAAGCGGACGCGGACCCGGCCGTGCAAGCCGTGGTGCTCATCGGCGCGGCCAAGGCCTTTTCCGGCGGCGCCGACATCCGCGAGTTCGGCAAGCCGCGCCTGAAGCCGGACCTGTGGGAAGTGAACGCGCAGCAGGACGCGATGAAGAAGCCGCTCGTCGCCGCCATCGCCGGCTTCGCGCTCGGCGGCGGCCTTGAGCTCGCGCTCGCCTGCCACTACCGCGTCGCGGCGCCCAAGACGCAGCTCGGCCTCCCCGAGGTAAAGCTCGGCATCCTGCCCGGCTCCGGCGGCACGCAGCGCCTGCCCCGCATCGTGCCGATGGCCGAGGCGGTGAAGATGATGACCACGGGCAACCCGATCATCGCCGACAAGGCCCGTCAATACGGCCTCGTGGACGAGATCGTCGAGGGCGACCTGCTCGAGGGCGCCATCGGTTTCTGCAAGAAGATCATTTCCTCGGGCTCGAAATTGCAGCGGGTCCGGGACCGGAAGCCGCAGATCGAGGGCGACGTGAAGGCTTTCTTCGCCCAGACGCGCGAGCAGGTTGCCAAGGCTTCGCGCGGCTATCCGGCGCCGCTCAAGATCGTCGAGTGCGCGGAAGCGGCGGCGACGCTGCCCTTCGACGAGGGGCGCAAGGTCGAGGCCGACAACTTCGCCTACCTCGTCGCGACGCCCGAGTCCGCCTCGCTGCGCCACGCGTTCTTCTCCGAGCGCCAGACCACGAAGATTCCCGACGTGCCCGAAGACACGCCGACGCGCGAGATCCGCAAGGCCGCGGTCATCGGCGCGGGCACCATGGGAGGCGGCATCGCCATGAGCCTCGCCAACGCGGGCATCCCCGTGACGATCGTCGACACCACGCAGGAAGCGCTGGATCGGGGATTGGCGAAGATCAAGGGCAATTACTCCGCCACCGTGTCCAAGGGCCGCCTCACCCAAGGCGACATGGACAAGCGCATGGGGCTCATCCATCCCACGCTCAACCTCGGCCAGATCGCCGACGCCGACATCGTGATCGAAGCCGTTTTCGAGCGCATGGACGTGAAGCAGGACATGTTCCGCAAGCTCGACGGGGTCGTGCAGCAGGGGGCGATCCTCGCCACCAACACCTCGACGCTCGACGTCGACCAGATCGCGGCGGTCACGAAGCGCCCGCAGGATGTCATCGGCACGCACTTCTTCTCACCGGCGAACGTCATGCGCCTCCTCGAGGTCGTGCGCGCCGAGAAGACGGACAAGGGCGTCCTCGCCACCACCATGAAGCTCGGCAAGACGCTGAAGAAGGTGCCGGTGGTCTCGGGCGTTTGCGACGGCTTCATCGGCAACCGCATGCTCGAGAAGTACGGGCAGCAGAGCCTGTTCCTCCTCGACGAGGGCGCGACGCCGCAGCAGGTGGACGCGGCGCTGGCGAAGTGGGGCATGGCGATGGGCCCCTTCACCATGTACGACATGGCGGGCAACGACATCGGCTGGGAGATCCGCAAGCGCCGCTACAAGGAGCGGCCGGACTTCCGCTACTCCAAGTTCGCCGACAAGGTGTGCGAGCTCGGGCGCTTCGGCCAGAAGACGGGCAAGGGCTACTACAAGTACGAGCCGGGCAACCGCAAGCCGATCCCCGACCCCGAAGTCGAGAAGCTGCTGGAGCAGCATCGGAAGGAGCTCGGCATGAAGCCGCGGGCCATTTCCGACGACGAGATCGTCGCGCGCATGATCTACGCGCTCGTGAACGAGGGGGCGTACATCCTGGAGGAAGGCATCGCGCTGCGGGCCTCGGACATCGACATGGTGTACCTCACCGGCTACGGCTTCCCGCCGTACCGCGGCGGGCCGATGTTCTATGCCGACACCGTGGGCCTGGACAAGGTCTTGAAGAGCATCGAATCGTTCCAGAAGGGCTATGAAGGGGCTGCGTGGAAACCCGCGCCGCTCCTCGCGCGGCTCGCGCGCGAAGGCAAGAAGTTCAACGGATAGGAGAAAAGCCATGGATGCAGTGATCGTCTCCACCGCGCGCACGCCGCTCTGCAAGAGCTGGCGCGGTGCGCTCAACATGACCCACGGCGCGAAGCTCGGCGGGCACGTCGTTCATGCGGCGCTCGAGCGTGCGAAGGTCGATGCCGACGAGGTCGAGGACGTCATCATCGGCTGCGCCAACCCGGAGGGCGCGACCGGCTGGAACATCGCCCGCCAGGTCGCCATCCGCGCCGGCTGCCCGATGACCGTGCCCGGCATGACCGTGAACCGCTTCTGCTCCTCCGGCCTGCAGACGATCGCGCTCGCGAGCCAAAGGATCCTGAGCGGCGAAGGAGACGTTTTCGTCGCCGGCGGCGTGGAGTCGATCTCCATGGTGCAAAACGAGATGAACAAGCACCACTTCCAGGACGAATGGCTGAACCGCCACGTGCCCGAGGTGTACTGGCCGATGCTGCAGACCGCCGAGTACGTCGCGAAGAAATACGACATCGCGCGCGAGAAGCAGGACGAGTTCGGCGTGCAGAGCCAGCAGCGCGCCGCCAAGGCCCGCGCCGAGGGCAAGTTCAAGGACGAGATCGCGCCGATCACGACCAAGATGAAGGTGGTCGACAAGAACACCGGCACCGAGGCGGTGAAGGAAGTCACCGCGTCGGAAGACGAAGGCATCCGCGCCGACACCACGCTCCAGGGCGTGTCGCAGATCAAGCCCGCCATCGAGGGCGGCTGCATCGCCGCCGGCAACGCGAGCCAGTTCTCCGACGGCGCCTCGGCCGCCGTGGTGATGAGCGACAAGGAAGCCGCGAGGCGCAAGCTCAAGCCGCTGGGC
>JBLNDP010000145.1:0-3828 GCA_050261755.1 Clostridia bacterium | reverse complement strand
GTGGAGGTCGCGCGCGACATCGGCGCGCAGATTTCCGGCGGCGAGCGGCGCATCGTCGGCGTCATGGTCGAGTCGCACCTGGTGGAAGGACGCCAGGACCTCGAGCCCGGCAAGCCGCTGCGCTTCGGCCAGAGCATCACCGACCCGTGCCTCGGATGGGACGCATCGATAAAGCTGCTGGACGGCCTCGCCGATGCGGTGCGCAAGCGCCGCAAGGTGGCGAAGTAGGGCTGCCGAGGGCGGGATTGGGCATAATGGCCGGGCCATGCGCGACCGTCCCAGACAGCTCTCGCACCTCGAGTACCTCGGCGACGCGTCCAAGTACGCCAACCAGATCCACACGCTGATCCCGAAGTGCGCGCTGCTGGAGAATTTCTCCCCGGCCGAGGTGCGCCTGCTCGCGCACTTCATGGACGTCTACCGCGCCCAGTCGGGCGCCGAAGTGCTGGCCGAAGGCGACGGCGGCGACTTCATGTTCCTGCTGCTCGAGGGGCGGGTGAACGTCCAGAAGCGCGACAAGGGCAATACGCCGCAGCTCCTCGCGACCCTCGACGCCGGCAAGACGGTGGGCGAGATGTCCATGATCGACGGCGAGCCGCGCTTCGCCACCTGCGTGGCCACCGAGCCGGTCACCGTCGCGGTGCTCGACCGCGAGAGCCTGGCGCGCATCATCGTCGAGCAGCCGATGCTCGGGGCGAAAATCCTCATGGAGCTCGTCCTCATGCTCTCGCAGCGCCTGCGCTCGACCAGCGAGCGGCTGATCGGCATGCTGGACGAGAGCGCCGTCCGGGTGGCGAACGTCGTCTAGCGCCGGGAATGCGCCGGCTCGGCGCGCTGTAAGCTAGGTACTCGCGGCTTCGACTAGAGATCCATGCACGCCACCCTTCCGCTCATGCGCCACTACGGCTTCCCGGCCTTGCGCCGGCGCAAGCTCGAGACCCTGCAGGTGAACCTCGGCTACAAGTGCAACCAGAGCTGCCTGCACTGCCACGTGAACGCCGGCCCGACCCGGACCGAGACGATGTCGGGCGAGACCGTCGGCGACGTCTTGTCCTTCATCGCCGTTTCTTCCATCAAGGTTCTCGATATCACCGGCGGTGCTCCGGAGCTTCATCCGCAGTTCCGGGCGCTGGTCGGGCGCGCACGCGAGCTGGGCGTTCGCGTCATCGACCGGTGCAACCTCACCATCCTGACGGAGCCGGGGTTCGAAGACCTCCCTGAATTCCTCGCGAAGAGCCAGGTCGAGATCGTCGCCTCGCTGCCTTGCTACACGGAGGAGCTGGTCGACCGGCAGCGCGGCAAGGGCGTCTACGAGCGCAGCATCGAGGGCCTCAAGCGGCTCAACCAGACAGGGTACGGCCGGGGCCTGCGGCTCAACCTGGTCTACAACCCGCAAGGCCCCTCGCTGCCGCCGCCCCAGGCGGCGCTCGAGGCGGACTACAAGCGCGAGCTGGGCGAGCGCCATGGCATCGTCTTCGACCGGCTGCTCACGCTCGCCAACATGCCGATCCAGCGCTTCGGCTCGACGCTCATCTCGAAGGGCCAATTCAACGACTACATGTCGCTCCTGCACCGGGCGCACCGGGACGAGAACCTCGAGTCGGTCATGTGCCGCAGCCTGCTCTCGGTGGATTGGCAGGGCTTCGTCTACGACTGCGACTTCAACCAGATGCTCGACTTGCCCCTGCACGCGCAAGGCTCGCCCAGGCCCCGCATCGCGGAGCTCATCGGCCGCGACCTCGCGGGCAACCCCATCGCGGTGCGCGACCACTGCTACGGCTGCACGGCGGGACAAGGCTCTTCCTGCGGCGGCGCTCTCCATGGCTAGCGTTCCAAGGAGCGGCGCGCCTGGGCGTGCCTGTCCGCTGTCCTACCGTTATGGCGCCGCGAGCCTTGCGGCGGCGCCGTCGCTGCGTACCGAGACGCTGTGGGTCGCCGGCGGGCTGTACGGCAATCCGGCCAGCTTGCGGTGCCTGCTTTCTCTCTTCGAGGAGGAGAAAGGCGAGAAGGCACTCGTTTTCAACGGCGACTTCCACTGGTTTGACGTCTTCCCCGATGAATTCTCCGGCATCGAAGAGGGCGTCGAGAAGCACCTCGCCATCCGCGGCAACGTCGAAACCGAACTGGCGGCGCCGGTCGATGCGGGGGGCTGCGGCTGCGGCTACCCGGAGTGGGTGGACGACGGGACGGTGGAGCGCTCGAACGCCATCATGGCGAGCCTGGCCGCCACCGCGCGGCGCTTTCCGGAGGCGCAGAAGCGGCTCGCGGCCCTGCCGATGCATCTCGTCGCGGAAGTGGGCGGCGAGCGCATCGGCGTGGTGCACGGCGATGCGGACTCGCTCTCCGGCTGGGGCTTCTCGCAGGAGGCGCTGGCCACCGATGCCGGGATGAAGTCCGCGCAGCGGGCCTTCGCGGCCGCAGGCGTGCGCGTCTTCGCATCGAGCCATAGCTGCCTGCCCGTGCTGCAAACGTTCCCGGGCGAGCGCGTCGTCGTCAACAACGGCGCCGCCGGCATGCCCAATTTCGCCGGCGAGCGCTTCGGCATCGCCACGCGCATCTCGACGCGGCCTTCGAAGGATGCGCTGTACGGCCTGCGCGCGGGCTGCCTGCACGTGGAGGCGATCGCGCTTCGCTACGACGCCGCGGCGTGGGAGGCGTGCTTCCTCGCGCAGTGGCCGGCGGGGTCGCCCGCGCACCGCTCGTACTTCGAGCGCATCGTCTGCGGCCCGCGCTACGGCCGGGCGCGGGCGCTGCGCGCCCCCGCGCCGCTCGCTGCGTGAGCCGCGGCAAGGTCCTCGTCCTCGTCATCCTCGCCGCGCTCGTCGCGGCGTTTTTCTGGCTGGGCGGCGCCCAATACCTCACGCTGGACGGCTTCCGCGCGCGGCAGGCTGCACTGGAGGCCCAGTTCGCCGCTCACCCCTTCGCTACGGCGGCATCCTACTTCGCGCTCTACGTCGCCGTGGCGGCGCTCTCCGTGCCCGGCGCCGCGCTTCTCACGCTGGCCGGCGGGGCCATCTTCGGCCTCCTGTGGGGAACGCTCATCGTTTCCTTTGCCTCGACGATCGGCGCGACGCTCGCGCTGCTCGCCTCGCGCTACCTCCTGCGCGACTGGGTGAGAGCGCGCTTCGCCCGGCATCTGCAGCCGATCGACAAGGGAGTGGAGAAGGAGGGGGCGTTCTACCTCTTCACGCTGCGCCTGATTCCGCAGGTCCCCTTCGTCGTCATCAACCTGGCCATGGGGCTCACCTCGATCCCCGTGCGGACGTTCTACTGGGTGAGCCAGCTCGGCATGCTGGCGGGCACCCTCGTGTACGTGAATGCGGGCACGCAGCTCGCCGGCATCGATTCCGCGGCGAAGATCCTTTCGCCGGGCCTCGTCGGCGCGTTCCTCCTCCTCGGCTTCTTTCCGCTCATCGCGAAGAAGGCCATGGATGCCGCAAAGGCGAGAAAGGTCTATGCCCGCTGGCGCAAGCCCGCGCGCTTCGACCGCAACCTCGTAGTGATCGGCGCGGGCTCGGCCGGCCTCGTCTCCGCCTACATTGCCGCGACGGTCAAGGCCAAGGTGACGTTGATCGAGAAGCATCGCATGGGCGGCGATTGCCTCAACACGGGGTGCGTGCCGTCGAAGGCGCTGATCAAGGCGGCACGCCTGCTTTCGGAAATCAGGACTGCCTCCCGCTACGGCCTGCGGGACGCCACCGCGACGGTCGACTTCGCCCAGGTCATGGAGCGCGTGCAGTCCGTCATCCACGCCATCGAGCCGCACGATTCCATGGAGCGCTATTCGGCGATGGGCGTCGAGTGCCTGCAGGGCGAAGCGAAGATCGT
>JBLNDP010000144.1:0-5604 GCA_050261755.1 Clostridia bacterium | reverse complement strand
GCATTACTTCAGCAGGCGCCGCCGCGTAAGCACCATCGCCACATAGAAGCCGACGATAGCATAGGCGAGCAGCACGCCGAGGTGCAGCCAGGCGTGGGCGCCGATCTGGCCGGCGAGCAGCGGCCGCACGAGCGCCACGCCATGATGCAGAGGGAGCGCGCGCGCGATCGCCTGCACGGCGGCGGGCATCCGGTCGATCGGGAAGAAGACGCCGGAGAGCATCATCATCGGCGTGAGCACGAGCGTCATGTAGTAGCTGAAGAAGTCGTAGCCGTTCGCGAGCGCGTTCACGCAGAGGCCGAGCGCGGCGAATGCCAGGCCGACCAGCATCACGACCGGGAGGGCCGCGAGCGCGAAGAGCGGCTCGGCATAGCCGAACGCCGTGACGATCACGAGCATGCAGCCTCCCGCGGCGAGCGCCTTGCTCGCCGCCCAGGCGCATTCGCCCGCCAGCACGTCGTCGAGCGTCATCGGCGCGTTGACGATGCCCTCCCACGTGCGCTGCACGTGCATGCGGGAGAACGCCGAGAAGAGCGACTCGAAGGTGGCCGCGTACATGGTGGACGAGGCGACGAAGCCGGCGGCGAGGAAGCCGAAGTAGGACGAGCCCTGCAGGTTGCCCACCATGGCGCCCAGCCCGTAGCCCAGGCCGAAGAGCATGATGAGCGGGTCGGCCAGGTTGCCGAGGATCGACGGCACGGCGAGGCGCTTCCAGACGAGGAAGTTGCGCAGCCACACGGCGATCCAGCGCAAGCTAGGCTCCGGCGGCAGCAGGAAACGGCTTTTCACGCGAGCTTCTCCGCCTCGACGCGGTTAATCACGAAGGTCCCTTCCGGTGAGCTTGAGGAACACGTCCTCGAGGCTCGCCGGACGGTGCAAGTAGAGAAGCTCGCTTTGCCTGGCCAGGTCCTTGAGGAGCGGCTCCGCGTCGGGCGCGTAGCAGAAAACCGTGTCGCCGGCGCGCTCCACGCGTGGGCAGAGCTCTCGCGCGCGCGGCAGCCACGCCTCGATTTCCGGCCCGTGCACCTCCACGACGTGCGGCTCGATGTGCTGGGCGATGAGCTGGCGCGGCGACCCTTCCGTGATGATGCGGCCGTGGTCCATGATGGCGAGCCGATTGCACAGGCGCTCGGCCTCCTCCATGAAGTGGGTGGTGAGAACGAGCGTCTTGCCCTGCTGCGTCAGCTGCCGCAGGCGCTCCCAGATGAGGTGGCGCGCCTGCGGATCGAGACCGGTGGTCGGCTCGTCCATGAAGACGAGCTGCGGGTCGTTCACCAGGGCGCGCGCCAGGGTCAAGCGGCGCTTCATGCCGCCCGACAAGGTGTTGATTCGCGCGCCGCCGCGCCCGGCGAGTCCGGCGAACTCCAGGAGCGCGGGAATCCTGCCGGCGAGCTCGCCGGGCCGCAGGCCGAAGTAGCGCCCGTAGACGAGGAGGTTCTCCTCGACCGTGAAGTCGGGATCGAGGTTGTCGAACTGCGGCACCACGCCCACGCGCCCGCGCGCCTGGCGCGCGCGCTGCGGCACCGGCTCGCCGAGGAGGCGGATGTCGCCCGCGTCTGGCTCGGTGAGACCGAGGCAGAGCTTGAGCGTCGTCGTCTTGCCCGCGCCGTTCGGCCCCAAGAGGCCAAAGCACTCGCCGGCCTCGACGGCGAGGTCCAGGCCGCACACGACCTCGTTTCCCGAGAAGGCCTTGCGCAGGCCGCTCGCCCGCAGCGTCGCGCTCATTTCCAGTTGGACGTGACGATCGAGCGCAGCACGTTCAGCCGCTGGTGGAAGAAGTGCTCGCCGCCCGGCACCACGACGACCGGCAGGTTCTGCGGCCGCGCCCAGTCGAGCACCCCGGCGAGCGGCACCGTCTCGTCGCGCTCGCCGTGGATGAGCAGCGTATTCGGCGGCACGTGGGGCGAAGGGAAGCTCGTCACCGCCGGCGCGACGAGCACCATGCGCTCGCACTTCACGCGCTCGCCGAGGCGCGCCTGCATCGCGCCGCCGAACGAGAACCCGGCGAGCACCAGACTGGGCGAGTCGAAGTAGCGGCAGATGGCGTGCAGGTCGTCGACCTCGCCGCGGCCTTCGTCGTAGCTGCCCTCGCTCGCGCCGATGCCGCGGAAATTGGGCCGCCACGCCTCGTAGCCGAGCTCGACGAAGGCGCGAGCGAGCGTCTGCACCACCTTGTTGTCCAGCGTGCCGCCGAAAAGGGGATGCGGGTGCGCGACGAGCGCGTAGCCGCGCGCCGGCCCCGCCGGACGGTCGACCGCGCACTCGATCGAGCCCGCCGGGCCGACGACGAATTGGCGCCGCGTACCGGAGCGCATCGCGCCTACAGGAGCAGGCGCTCGACCACGCGGCCGTTCTGCACGTGCTCGCGGATGATCTCGTCGATGTCGGCGCGGTCCACGTAGGTGTACCAGACGCCGTCGGGATAGACGACGAGGCACGGGCCCTCCTCGCAGCGGTCGAGGCACCCGGCCTGGTTCACGCGCACCTTTCCCGGGCCGGCGAGGCCGAGCTCCTTGACCTTCTTCTTCGCGTAATCGCGCATCTCGGAGGCGCCCTTGGCGTTGCAACTCGGGCGCTCCTTCGGGTCTCGCTGGTTGCAGCAGAAAAAAAGATGACGCTGGTAGTAGGACATGAGGCCGCGGATTTTACTTCCCGCAGGGGGCAGTATTGGCCCTCGCCCTTAGGCTTCGCCCTCGCGCCGGCGGCGCGAGGCGAGGTAGACGACGTACAGGAGCGCCATGAAGGGCCACGCCGCGCACACGAGGCGCGTGAGGCCGTTGAAGTTGAAGAAATGGCCCTGGTGCCAGACACGCAGCGTGGCGGTGAAATAAGGGTTGGGCGGGGCGAGGTTCACGAGCACGCTGGCGGCCATGACGAGCACCGCGGCGAGGCCGAGCCGCGCGACGCGCGGCAGCGACACCGCCGCAAGCCCGATGACCAGCCCGGCGGCAAGCCCGTCCTGGGCGCCGGGCGTGAGCCAGGCGAAGGCGTCGGCGCGCATCAAGGCGAACGTGAACGACTTGACCGCGAGCGCCGTCGCCACCAACGCGGCAAAGAGGACGCGCGGGGACTGGCGCGGCGCCGCCATGGCCGAGAGGAGCAGCGCCACGGTCGCGAGGTTCGCCGCCGAGGTCACCGCCTCGATCGAGACGAAGAACTCCGGACCGCGCGGCGGGCCCGGCGGCACGAGCACGAGCTCGCGCAGGTCGCCCGTGCCGAACAGCAGCGTCGTCGGATTGAGCTGCGTGAAGAGCCACAGGCCGAGGAGCACGAGGCCGACGTCGGCCGCCGTGCCAGGCAGGAAGGCGGCCGCCCGGACGCGGCGGAAGGGGCCGTGCTCGAGGAGCCACGGTGCCGCGCGCAGGCCCACGGCGGCGCCGAGCGCTGCACCGATCGCGTTGGCGAGCACGTCGGCGTTGGACGCGAACCGCGTCGGCAGGAAGTTCTGCCCCGCCTCGAGCAGGATGGAAAGCAGTGTGCCGCTCGCCGCCGCAGCGGCAAAGGCCGGCGCGCCGACGACGCGCGGGTACAGCGCGGCAACGCAGAGCAGGCCGTAGGGCATGTAGCCCAGCACGTTCACCAGGAAGTCGAAGCGGTATTGCAGCCTGGGCCACGAGGCGACGAGGTAGGCGAAAGGCGAGACGCCCGGATCGCGCCATCCTTCCAACGGATAGAGCGACGCGTACGCCGTGAGGAGCACGTAGACGGCGAAGAGGATGCGCGCGAGCACCCAGGCGCCGTGCGAGGCGTGCGTGCCGGCGCGCACCGCTTTAGAAAAGAAGCAGCGCCACGAGCAGCGCGGTGACCATCGCCACCGCGAGCAGCGCCGCCAGCAGGTCGTTGCGCCGCTCGTTCTCGTCGGCGAGCCGCTCCAGCGCGCCGCTCAGCGAGCCGAGATGGTCCTGCGCCAGCGCGCGGTGCACGAGGCGGGGCAGCTGAGGCAGCGTCGCCGCCCAGAACGGCGCCTCCTGCCGCAGTCCGCGCAGGACCCCGCGCCAGCCGACCTGCTCGTTCATCCAGCGCTCCAGGAGCGGCTTTGCCGTGCGCCAGAGGTCGAGGTCCGGATCGAGCTCGCGCCCGAGCCCCTCGATGTTGAGGAGCGTCTTCTGCAGCAGGACGAGCTGCGGCTGGATCTCGACATTGAAGCGGCGCGAGGTCTGGAAGAGCCGCAGCAGCAGCTTGCCGAAGTAGATCTCCTTCAGCGGCCGCGCGAACACCGGCTCGCAAACCGCGCGGATGGCCGCCTCGAAGGCGTCCACCCGGGTGCCGGCGGGCACCCAGCCGGCGTCCAGGTGCGCCTGCGCGACGCGCCGGTAGTCGCGGTTGAAGAAGGCGAGGAAGTTCTGCGCGAGGTAGTTCTTGTCCGTCTCGGTCAGCGTTCCCATGATGCCGAAGTCGAGCGCGACGTAGCGGCCCTTCGTCTCGCCGCGGGTCGACACGAGGATGTTGCCGGGATGCATGTCGGCGTGGAAGAAGCCGTCCCGGAAGACCTGCGTGAAGAAGATCTCCACGCCCGCCTTCGCCAGCGCCGGGATGTCGACGCCCTCCTCCTGCAGCAGCTTCTTCTGCGAGATCGGCACGCCGTGCATCCGCTCCATCACCATGACGCGCGTCGCGCAGTAGTCCCAGTACACCTGCGGCACGAGCAGGAGCGGCGAAGCGGCGAAATTGCGCGCGAGCTGGCTGGCGTTCGCGGCTTCGCGCAACAGGTCGAGCTCCTCCTCGAGGTGGCGCTCGAACTCGGCGACGACTTCCCGCGGCTTGAGCCGGCGTCCCTCGGCCCAGGTGCGCTCGGCGAGGGCGGCGGCGGTCTCGAGGAGGGCGACGTCCTTCGCGATCTCCTCCTCCACGCGCGGCCGGAGCACCTTCACGGCGACCTCGCGCCCGTCGTGCAGCGTGCCCAGGTGCACCTGCGCGATGGAGGCGCTCGCGACCGGCTTCTCATCGAAGGCCTGGAAGACCTCGCCGATCTTTCTTCCCAGGCTCTTCTCGATTTCCGCGATCGCCAGCTCGGAGGCGAAGGGCGGCACCTGGTCCTGCAGCTTCGCCAGCTCGTCCGCGATGTCGAGCGGGAGGAGGTCCCGGCGCGTCGAGAGCACCTGGCCGAACTTCACGAAGATGGGCCCGAGGTCCTCGAGCGCGCGGCGGACGCGCTCGCCGCGCGGCGAGCGCGTGTCGGCGCCGAAGAGGATGCCGGCGAACGGCACCATGCGCGGCCAGAAGCCGCGCGCCGGCACGAGCTCGTGCAGCCCGTGGCGCAGCACGATGGAGAGGATGCGCGCGAGGCGGAGGAGCCTAGCCAAGCCGGCGCATCCGTTGCTCGAGGCGCTCGAGGGCATCGCGCAACTCGGCGGTGCCGCGCGCCAGGACCTCGACTTCCCGCCGCGAAGCGATGAGCTTGGCCTCGTCTGTCGCATAGCCCGCGAGCGTTTCCGCCATCCGCCGGGCGACGTCGCGCTGCCACGCGAAGAACGCACGCGCCGTCTCGCCGATCCGGTGGGCGGCGACGTCGCCGACGAGGCGCGAGAGGTCCTCCTCGAAGTCCCAGCGCAGGTTGCGCGCGAGCGCCATCACCTCGTCGGCAAGGCGGGCGTTGCCCGAGAC
>JBLNDP010000143.1:0-3239 GCA_050261755.1 Clostridia bacterium | reverse complement strand
GCGGCGCGATCGCGGCGCTCAAGGAGAAGAACGCGCACGCCAAGGTGGCGTTCGTCTATTCCGACGATCCCTTCTCCAAGGCGGTGGTCGCGGCGGCGCGCGAGCAGGCGAAGAAGGCCGGCTTCACCGTCGCGCTCGACGAGTCGTACGCGCCGAGCACCACGGACTTCAGCCCGGTGATCAACAAGATCATCTCCTCGGGTGCCGATGCGTTCCTCGGCGGCGGGCACTATCCCGACGGCGCCACGCTCGCGCGGCAGCTGCACGACCAGAAGGCGGGCCTCAAGTTCGTCGCCATCCTGGTCGCGCCCGACAGCCCGAAGTTCGCCACGCTCGGCGACGCGGCGCTCGGCATCACCGTGCCCTCGCAGTGGGAGGACCAGGTGAAGTACAAGCCGGACTTCGGCCCGACGCCCGAGGCCTTCGCCAAGGCCTACAAGGCGAAGACGGGGACCGACGCGGACTACCACAGCGCCTCCGGCTACATCACGGGCCTGCTCCTGCAGCACGCGATCGAGAAGGCGGGGTCGATCGACGCCGAGAAGGTCGCCGCCGAGCTCAACAAGATCGACGTCACCACGTTCTTCGGCCGCGACAAGTTCTCGACCGACCCGAAGAGCCACGGCATGCAGGTCGCGCACCAGATGGTGCTCGCGCAGTGGCAGAAGAAGGGCGGCAAGCTCGAGAAGGAGATGGTCTGGCCGGACGCCGCGAAGACCGCGGACCTCGTCTACCCGAACCCTTGAGCGGGCGCTCGCCGGGCCGCGGGCCGCATCGGCGGCCCGCATGATCGGACTCCTCGCCTCGATCCTGGACGGCGTGCTGGTCGGCGCCGTCTACGGGCTCGCCGCCATGGGCATCACCTTCATCTGGGGCGTGATGAACGTGGTGAACCTCACCCACGGCGCGATGATCGTCGCCGGGATGTTCGGCCTGTCGCTGCTCCTCGGCGCGACCGGCATCCCGACGTACGCCGCGCTCGTGCCCATCCTCTTCGGCGGCTTCGTGGTCGGCGTCGGGCTCTACTGGGGCGCGATCCACCGCATGATCGGCCAGCCGCCGCTCATGAGCCTGCTCGCCACCTTCTCGGTGAACCTGGTGCTCATCGGCCTGGGCACGGCGGCCTGGGGCACCGTGCTCTTCAACGTGCCGGTGTCGCTGCCCGGGCTCTCGCTCGGCCGCTACACCTTCCCGGGGACGCACATCATGGCCGCGGTGCTCACGGCCGTGATCGCCGGCGCGCTGTACCTCTTCCTCTTCCGCACGCGCGCCGGCAAGGCGGTGCGCGCGGTGGCCGGGAACCGCGAGGCGGCGGAGCTCGTCGGCATCCCGACCACGCGCATCCTCGCGCTCTCCTGCGGCCTGGGCGTCGCGCTCGCCGGCGTCTCCGGCGCGCTCATCGCCACGCTCTTTCCGTTCACCGTGCTCTCGGGCGACGCCTACCAGCTGAAGAGCTTCGTCGTCACGGTGCTGGGCGGCATGGGCAACCCGACCGGCGCGCTCGTCGCCGGGCTCGCGCTCGGGCTGCTGGAAGGCGTGCTCACGCCCTTCATCCCGGTCTCCTGGACGCTGGTGATCGAGTTCGTGCTCTTCGTCTTCGTCCTCATCGTCTTCCCCGGCGGCCTCCTCTCGGTGCGCTTCAAGCGCGCACTATGAAGGAGATGCGAGCGCCGTGAGGGAAGTACTCGTCCTTGTGCGCCGCCCGTTCTTCTGGGTGATCGCGGTTGCGATCGCGGTGTTCGCGCTCGCGCCGCACGGCAAGGACGTGGAGCTGCGCGAAGGGCTGCTGCTCGCCGCGGTGTACATCACGCTCGCGAGCAACATCAACATCATGCTCGGCTACGCCGGCTACGTGAACTTCGGCAGCATCGTCTTCTTCGGCCTGGGCGGGTACTTCTGCGTCTGGCTCATGGGCTCGCACCACTGGGGGCTCGCCGCCGCCGGCATCGCCTCGGGCGCCTTCGTGAGCGCGCTCGCCTTCGTCTTCGGCCTGGGGATCCTGCGCCTGCGCGGCGTGCACTTCGCGCTCGCCACCATCGGCGTGAACGAGGCGGTGATGGCCTTCGTCACCAACTTCGAGCCCTGGGGCGGCTCGACGGGGGTCTACCTGCCCACGGACCTCTTCCTGCCGCTCGGCGGGCCGGCGCAGGCGCTCTGGACGATCTACTACCTGCTCGTCGGCCTCATGGGGCTCTCGCTCTACCTCAGCTTCTTCATCAAGAACTCGAAATTCGGCCTGGGCCTGCTCGGCATCGGCCAGAACGAGGATGCGGCGGTGGTGCTCGGCGTGCCGGCGCCGCGCTACAAGGCCATGGCCTACAGCATCTCCGCGTTCCTCCCCGCCATCGCCGGCGGCCTGTACTTCTTCAAGGGCGCCTTCATCCAGCCCGCCGACGCCTTCGACCTGACCTTCTCCACGGAGGCGATCGTCATCACGATGCTCGGCGGCCAGGGCACCATCTTCGGCCCGGCGCTCGGCGCGTACCTGTACGAGGAGCTGCGCGGCTTCCTCCTCACCTCGGAGACCTTCTCCAGCTTCCAGCTCGTCGTCGCCGGCGTCCTCCTGCTGGTCATCGTGCAATTCGCGCCGGGCGGCCTGATGGGCCTCTTCTACCGGCGCTTCCCCAAGCTGAAGCGCTTCCTCGAATGACCGCGCTCCTCGCGATCGAGGGCCTTGGCATCCGCTTCGGCGGCCTGCAGGCGGTGGGCGACGTCACGTTCGACGTCGCCGAGGGGCAGATCGTCGGCCTCATCGGCCCGAACGGCGCCGGCAAGTCGACGCTCTTCAACCTGATCAACGGCGTCTTCCGGCCGCAGAGCGGCCGCGTCGCCTTCCGCGGCGAGGACATCACCGGCCGCGCGCCCTACCGCATCGCGAGGCTCGGGCTCGCGCGCACGCACCAGATCGTGCAGCCCTTCGCCAACATGACGGTGCTCGAGAACTGCACCGTCGGCGCCTGCTTCGGCCGCGAGAACCTGCCGCTCGACCGCGCGCACGCCGCCGCGCGCGAGGCGGCGAAGCTCGTCGGGCTGGAGGACCGGCTCGACATGCCGGCGCTGCACCTCACCGTGGCCGGCAAGAAGCGCCTGGAGCTCGCGCGCGCGCTCGCGGCGCAGCCCTCGCTCCTCATGCTCGACGAAGTGCTCGCCGGCCTCAACCCGGCGGAGGTGGCGACGATGATCGAGGTGGTGCGCACCATCCGCGCGCGCGGCGTGGCGATCCTCATGATCGAGCACCT
>JBLNDP010000142.1:0-15428 GCA_050261755.1 Clostridia bacterium | reverse complement strand
GCTGGGATTGCTCGAGGCGCCGAGCTTCTTCGCGGCGGACAGCCGCAGGCTGCGGTCTTCCGCACGCAGCTCGAGCCCGGCAGCGACCTGCTCCAGGAGGCCCTTGATCGCCGGGTCGGTCTCGCCCGCGAGCGCCTTCTGCACGAGAGGCAGCATGCCGGCCTCCGCCGAGCCGACGAGCTCCTTCACCGCGGCGAGCCTCGCGCCCCGGTCGGGCGACACCAGCTTCAGCGCGGCCAGCGCCCCGCCCAGCTCCCGGCGCAGCCGGTTGTTGACGATGATGTCGTCCTTGTCCTCCGGCACGGCGGCGAGCTTCTCGCCGGTGACGGCGTCGACCGCCGTGTCGCCCTTCACGAGGAGCACCCGCTTGCCTGAAGTGACGAGCTCGCCGTCGGCGAGCGCCTGCAGGATCTCGGCGGCCTTTGGCGTGCCGGCGGCGACGAGCGCCGCGATCGCCTCGACCTTGTCGTCGCTCTCCCCGAAAGCGAGCGTCTCTATGCTCTTCGCGTCCTGCGCGAAGGCCGGGAGGTTAAACAGCAGAAAAGCGATCGTTATGATTGTTCGCATGAAGAGGGGCCGCCTGCGCGGCCCCTCCCTCCCTGCATTGGCTTCAGCTCACTTCGCGATGATGGTCTTGCCGTCCGGCTCGTCCTTCTTCTTGTCGTTGCCCGGAATGAAGGGGCTCCACGGCTGCGCCTTGACGGGACCCTTGGTCTTCCAGACGACGTTGAACTGGCCGTTCGCCTGCACCTCGCCGATGAACACCGCCTTGTGCAGATGGTGGTTCTTCGGATCCATCGTCGACGTGATGCCCGAGGGCGCCTTGAACGTCTGCCCGCCCATCGCCGCGATCACCTTGTCGGTGTCGAAGCTCTTCGCCTTCTCGACCGCCTGCTTCCACATGTGGATGCCGATGTAGGTGGCTTCCATCGGGTCGTTGGTGAGCGGCTTGTCCTTGTGGCCGGGAATGTTCTTGGCCTTGGCGTAGGCAGTCCACTTCTTGATGAACTCGGCGTTGGCCGGCGCCTTGATCGACATGAAGTAGTTCCACGCGGCCAGGTGACCGACGAGCGGCTTGGTGTCGACCCCGCGCAGCTCCTCCTCGCCGACGCTAAACGCCACCACCGGCACGTCCGTCGCCTTCAGGCCCTGGTTGCCCAGCTCCTTGTAGAACGGCACGTTGGAGTCGCCATTGATCGTCGAGACGACCGCCGTCTTGCCGCCGGCGGCGAACTTCTTGATGTCCGCGACGATGGTCTGGTAGTCGCTGTGGCCGAACGGCGTGTACTTCTCGTCGATGTCGGTGTCCTTGACGCCCTTCGAGTGCAGGAACGCGCGCAGGATCTTGTTCGTCGTGCGCGGATAGACGTAATCCGTGCCGAGCAGGACCCAGCGCTTGGCGCCGCCGCCTTCCTTGGACATCAGGTACTCGACGGCCGGAATCGCCTGCTGGTTCGGTGCGGCGCCGGTGTAGAAGACGTTCTTCGAGAGCTCCTCGCCTTCGTACTGCACGGGGTAGAAGAGCAGGCCGTTCAGCTCCTCGAAGACCGGCAGGACGGACTTGCGCGATACCGAGGTCCAGCAGCCGAACACGGCCGCGACCTTGTCCTGGGTGATGAGCTGGCGCGCCTTCTCGGCGAAGAGGGGCCAGTTCGACGCCGGGTCGACGACCACCGGCTCGATCTTCATCCCCATGACGCCGCCCTTCGCGTTGATCTCGTCGAAGGTCATGAGCGCGACGTCCTTCAGCACCGTTTCCGAGATCGCCATCGTCCCGGAGAGCGAGTGCAGCACGCCCACCTTCACCGTCTTCTGCTGCGCGAGCACCGATGGCGAGCCGAATCCGGCGGCTGCCAGCGCGGCGCTGAGCGCGAGCGCCTTGAGAACTCCCCTTCTCTTAAGCATGCCTGTCACTCCTGTCTGAAGTTGAGGCGCCGCCCATCGGCGCTCTTCCAGCGATCAGGAAGCGCAAGACCTATGCCATCGTGCAAGTGCTTGAACCGGAACGAACATCGATCGGCGGTGCGCGAGGAGCGCCCAATGCCGGTGCGCGCAAATCGCGCTCGCACCGCGATCGAGCATGCGCGCTACTTCACTTGAACTGCGGGTCGACGTCGACGCGAAGGCCGTTGGAAAGGCGATTGGTCTCGTTGGCGAGGCCGACCACGGCCATCAGCTCCATCAGCATCTCGTCGGTCATCCCTTTCTTGCGCGCGGCGGCGGTATGCGAATGGGTGCAGTACTCGCAGCCGTTGGTCGCGCTCACGGCGACGTAGACCATCTCCTTCACGAGCGGATCGAGCGCGCCGGGCGCCATCACCTGCTTGACGCTTTGCCAGACTCGCGCAAGCTCGGCGGGCCGGTTGGCGAGCGCCTTCCAGAAGTTGTTGATCCAGTTCACTCCGCGGGTCTTCATGATGTCGTCGTACACCGCCCGGACCTCCGGGCCCGCCTCCGCGTACTCCACGTACCGAACCAGCGCCATGTGCCCTCCTCTTTGGCTTAAGCCCCTGAAATGCTAGTAGAATCCGGCGCCTGAATGAAGTTTCTGTTCGACCTCCTCCCGGTCGCCCTTTTCTTCGCCGCCTTCAAGTTCGCCGGCATCTACGTGGCGACCGGCGTTGCCATCGGCACCACGACCCTGCAGGTGCTCTGGCTGAAGCTGCGGCGCCAGCGGGTCGACGGCATGCTATGGGCGAGCCTCGCCATCATCGTCGTCTTCGGCGGCGCGACGCTGCTCCTCCAGGACGAGACGTTCATCAAGTGGAAGCCGACCGTCCTCTACTGGCTCTTCAGCATCGTCCTCGCGGGCTCGGCCACGCTCTTCCGCAAGAACCTCATCCAGGCCATGCTTTCCGAGCAGTTCAAGATGCCGGGGCCGATCTGGGCGCGCCTCAACTGGAGCTGGGTCATCTTCTTCGCCCTGATGGGCGTGCTGAACCTGTACGTCGCCTTCAACTTCACCACCGACCTCTGGGTGAACTTCAAGCTGTTCGGCGGCATGGGCCTGATGCTGCTCTTCGTCGTCGTCCAGTCCGCCGTCCTCGCCAAGTACGTCGAGGAGGACAAGCCGTGAACGTGGCGGCGGAGATCCGCACCCGCCTCGCCGCGCTCGAGCCGCTCGCGCTCGACCTGGTCGACGAGAGCGCCAGGCACGCCGGCCATGCGGGGGCGCGGCCCGAGGGGCAGACGCACTGGCGCCTGTCCATCGTCTCGCCCCGCTTCGCCGGCAAGCCGACCGTCGCCCGCCACCGCATGGTTTACGAAGCGCTCGGCGGCCTCATGCAGCATCCCATCCACGCGCTCAACATCACCGCGCGCAGTCCCGAAGAATCGAAAGGAACCGAATGAAGACCAAGAGCCTCTTCCTTGCCCTGCTGGCCGTGCCGGCCCTGGCGCTCGCGCCGGCCTCCGCCACGCTCGCCCAGTCCACCAAGAAGGGCGACGGCGCGAAGTCCGGCGGCGGCGAAACGGTCGCGCGCGTGAACGGCGTCGCCATTCCCAAGGCGCGCCTCGACGTCATGATGCAGCAGCAGGCGCAGCGCGGCGCCCCGGACAACGAGCAAGTGCGCTCCCAGGTGCGCGACGAGCTCATCAACCGCGAGGTCGTCGCCCAGGAGGCCCAGCGCCTCGGCCTCGCCAAGAACAGCGAGACGCAGACCCAGATGGAGCTCGCCCGCCAGGAAGTGCTGGTCGGCGCCTACCTGCGCGACTTCGTGCACAAGAACCCGGTCAGCGACGCCGACATCCAGAAGGAATACGACCGCGCCAAGGCGCAGACCGGCGCCAAGGAGTACCAGGCGCGCCACATCCTGGTCGAGACCGAGGACCAGGCGAAGGACATCATCGCCCAGCTGAAGAAAGGCGCGAAGTTCGAGGACCTGGCGGCGAAGAACTCCAAGGACCCGGGCACCAAGGACCACGGCGGCGAGCTCGGCTGGAACGTGCCGGGCGTCTTCGACAAGACCTTCGCCGACGCGATGACCAAGCTCGACAAGGGCAAGATCACCGAGACGCCGGTGCAGACGCGCTTCGGCTGGCACGTCATCCAGCTCCAGGACGTGCGCGATGTGAAATTCCCGGCGCTCGCCGATGTCAAACCGCGCATCCAGCAGCAGCTGGTGCAGCACAAGATCGACGAGGCCGTGCGGGGGTTGAGGGCGAAGGCCAAGGTCGAGTAGCACCCGAGGGAGACGGCACGGGGCCACGCAAGGCCCCTTGGAGTCCTCCATGGCGAAGTACGGAAAGAAGGCGCAGAAGAAGGTCAGGCGGGCGATGCACGAGCGCAAGCACGGCACGCTGCGCAGCGGCCGCTCCGGCAAGAAGGTGAAGAGCCGCAAGCAGGCCATCGCGATCGGCCTGTCCGAAGCCCGGCGCTCGGGCGCCAAGGTGCCGCCACGGCGCAAGAAGAAGAAGTCCTCGCGCAGGAAGAAGTAGCGCCCGGCTGCTTCTTCCGGGTCGTCCGCGGCAGCCTGCTGGACGAGCCGGTCGAGGCGATCGTCAACGCGGCGAACGGCCACCTTGCCCATGGCGGCGGGGTGGCCGGCCTTATTTCGCGTGCCGCAGGCCCGGCGCTTCAGGCCGAGTGCGATTCTCTCATTCGACGAAACGGTGCCCTCCCCGCTGGCTCTGCGGTTGTCACCGGAGCCGGCAAACTGCCATTCGAGGGAATCATCCATGCCGTCGGGCCCCGGCAAGGTGAAGGCGACGAGGAAGCTAAGCTGGTAAAAGCCCTGATTGCGGCGTTCGCGCGAGCCAAGGAGCGCGGCTGGGAGGCCGTGTCCTTCCCTGCCGTTTCAAGTGGAATCTTCGCTGTTCCGCTGGACGTTTGCGCCCGCGCCTACCTGAAAGCCGTCCGCAAGGCGCCGCTGCGTAATGTGCGGCTATGCTTGCGCGACCAACCGGTCATCGATGCGGTCTTGAAGGAGATGGGTAAATGAGAGCCGTAGCGTTTTTGCTTTTGCTTCTTCCGACAATAGTTCTTTCACAAGGGAAGACGGAAAAGGCCATCTTCGCGGCCGGGTGCTTCTGGTGCACGGAGGCGGCGTTCCAGGACGTGCCGGGGGTGATCTCCGCCGTGTCCGGCTACACCGGGGGCCACGTCGACAATCCGACCTACGAGCAGGTCTCGTCCGGGACGACGGGGCACGCGGAGTCGGTCGAGGTCACGTTCGACCCGGCGAAGGTGAGCTACGAGAAGCTGCTCGACATCTTCTGGGTGAACCACGACCCGACGGTGACCGACCGGCAGTTCTGCGACGCCGGCTCGCAATACCGGCCGGCCATCTTCTACCTGAACGACGAGCAGAAGCGCCTCGCCGAGGCCTCGAAGGCCAAGTACGAGAAGCTGAAGAAGTTCAAGGAGCCGCTGCGGACGTTCATCGTCCCGGCGGGCCGGTTCTGGCCCGCCGAGGCGTACCACCAGGATTTCTACAAGACGAACGCCCTGCGCTACAAGTTCTACGTCACCGGTTGCGGGCGCTACGATCGCCTGAACCAGCTCTGGGGCGACCTAAGGAAAGCGCATTAACGGCGCTTAGCGCTGGTGCTTGTGCCCCTCGTGGGGCACCTGCTTCGGGTCCTTGAGCGCGGGATCCTCGCCCTTGGCGTGCTGCTTGCCGATGCGCTCGGCCTTGCTCATCTGGTGCGCTTCTTCCTCGGACTGCGGCTTCGCGGCGCGCGCCGCCTCGTCCACCTTGCCGGACTGCACGAACTTCTCCGTGCGGCGGTTGTAGTCCTTGCTGCCCGAGTAGCTGCCTTCGCCTTCGACCTTGTCCTTGCGGTCCATGTGTCCTCCGTGGAAAGTGTCCGCAGGAGGGCTGCAAGGCCTGTGCCTACTCGCGCGCCTACTCCGTCTCCTCGATCCAGGCCATCTGGATGCCCTCGAGGATCTTCTCGCCGCACCGCTTTGGATCGTCCTGGAAGCCGGGAAGGTCCAGGATCCATTGGTACAGGTCCGTGAAACGGACCGACTTCGGATCCACGTCGGGATACTTCTCCATCAGGGCAATGGCGATGTCGAGCGTATCGGTCCACTTCATGGTCAATACCCTCCCTATTTCCTGTTGCCGCCTTCCCGCTCGTAGTTGATCGTGTACTTCGGGATCTCGATGGTCAGGTCGTCCTCCGCCACCTTGGCCTGGCAGGACAACCGCGAAGTCGCTTCCAGCCCCCAGGCCTTGTCGAGCAGATCTTCCTCTTTTTCCGCGGCCGGCTCCAGCGAGTCGAAGCCTTCGCGCAGGATCACGTGGCAGGTGGTGCAGGCGCAGGACTTCTCGCAGGCGTGCTCGATGTCGATGTGGTTCTCGAGCAGCGTGTCGCAGATGGAGGCGCCGGGCTTCGCCTCGATCTCCGTCCCCGCGGGGCAGAGCGTGGCGTGCGGCAGGACCCTGATCTTCGGCATCAGAGGCTGCCGATCTTGCGCCCGGCGAGCGCCTTGCGCACGCCCGCGTCCATGCGCCGCGCGGCGAAGTCGCCGGTCGCCCGGTTCAGCTCGTCGCTCGCCCTCTTGATCGCCCGATGGTCCTTGCCCGAAAGAGTGGCTTCCAGTTGTCCCGCCTTTTCACGAATCAAGGCCAATTCTTCCGAAGATAAGAGCCCGCCATCCGCCTCGATCGCGGAGCGCGTGGCCTCGAGGAGGCGCTGGCCTTCGACGCGGTTCTCGGCGAGCGCCCGCGCGTAGACGTCCTCCTTCGCGTGCTCGACCGAGTCGCGCAGCATGCGCTCGATGTCGGCGTCGGCGAGGCCGTACGACGGCTTTACGGTGACCGACGCCTCGACACCGCTCGTGCTTTCCCGGGCGAAGACGGACAACAAGCCATCCGCATCGACCTGGAAGGTGACGCGGATGCGCGCGGCACCCGCGGCCATGGGCGGAATGCCCTTGAGCTCGAAGCGGGCGAGCGAGCGGCAGTCGGCGACGAGCTCGCGCTCGCCCTGCACGACGTGGAAGCTCATGCCCGCCTGGCCGTCCTTGAAGGTGGTGAACTCCTGCGCGCGCCCCGCCGGGATGGTGGTGTTGCGCGGCACGATCTTCTCGACCAGGCCGCCCATCGTCTCGAGGCCGAGCGAAAGCGGGATGACGTCGAGGAGCAGCCAGTCCTCGCCCGGCGCCTTGTTGCCCGCGAGCACGTTCGCCTGCATGGCGGCCCCCAGCGCCACGACCTTGTCCGGATCGAGGTTGTTCAGCGGGTCGCGGCGGAAGAACTCGCCGACCGTGCGCTGGACGAGCGGCATGCGCGTGGCGCCGCCCACCATGACCACGCCCTTCACGTCGTCCACCGAGAGCCCCGCGTCCCTCAAGGCCTTGCGCACCGGCACCAGCGTCTTCTGCACGAGATTGTGCGTGATGGCGCAGAAATCCTCGGTGGTGATCTTCAGGTCGACAAACTCCCCGCCCGAGAGGCGCGCGGTGATCGGCGCGTCGCCGTGGTACGTGAGGTACTCCTTCGCCTCGCGCGCCTTCACGAGGAGCGCCCGCATGTCTTTCGGCGCGAGCGGCGGCAGCCTCGCCCGCTCGACAGCCCAGCAGAACAGGCGCTGGTCGAAGTCGTCGCCGCCGAGCATGGAGTCGCCGCTGGTCGCAATGACCTCGAAGACGCCCTTGGAGAGCTTCAGGATCGAAAGGTCGAAGGTTCCGCCGCCCAGGTCGTACACCGCGTAGATGCCCTCGGAAGCGTTGTCGAGGCCGTAGGCGATCGCCGCTGCCGTGGGCTCATTCAGAAGCCTGAGCACATTGAGGCCGGCGAGCTTGCCGGCATCCTTGGTGGCCTGGCGCTGCGCATCGTCGAAGTAAGCCGGCACGGTAATGACCGCGCCCGTTAACGCTCCTCCGAGAGAGGAAACCGATCTTTCATGGAGGACCTTCAGTATCTCCGCCGAGACTTCCACCGGGGATTTCACGCCGCCAGCCGTACGGAGCTGCACCATGCCGGGCGCATCGACGAAGTCGTAGGGCGCGTTCTCGATGTGGGCGACGTCCTTGAGTCCCCGGCCCATGAACCGCTTGACCGAGACAATGGTGTTCTTCGGATCCTCGGCCTGGTGCGCCTGCGCGGCGTAGCCGACCTCCAGCTTGCCGCCGGGAAGATAGCGGACGATGGACGGAAGCAGCGGCCGGCCGTACGCATCCGGCAATACCGCAGCCACGCCGTTCCGGACCGTGGCGACGAGCGAATTGGTCGTGCCGAGGTCGATGCCGACCGCGAGCCGGTGCTGGTGCGGCTCGGGCGACTGGCCCGGTTCGGAGATCTGCAGGAGCGCCATTGCCTTTAGCGGAGAATCCACCGCTCCTTAGTCATAGGCGGCGTCGATCTCTTCGTCGATGCGCTTGAGGAACATGAGCTTGCGCACGAGGTCCGCGGCACCGGCGTAATCGTTCCTTGCGTCGATGCTCTCGCCTATCTGCGCTTCGAGGACGGTCTTCTGCTGCCTGAGCTTCGCCTTCAGGGAATCGAGGAGGGCAAAGTCCTTCTTCGCGCGCGCCGCTTCCAGGTCCTCGCGGACCTCGAGCTGCTGGAGCAGGAAATCGGTCGGCATCTGGGTGTTCGTCTCGAAGCCGACGTCGACGCCATGGAGCTCCAGGAGGTGCTTCGCGCGCTGCACGGGGTCCTTGAGCGCGCGGTAGGCCTCGTTCACGCGCGTGGTGAGCTGCAGCGAAGCGCGCCGCTCGGCGTCGCCGGCGGCGGCGTAGCGGTCCGGATGCACGAGGGACTGCAGGTCGCGGTAGGACTGCTCTAGGGAAGCCGAATCGAGCCGGAACGCCGGCTCGAGGCCGAACAGCTCGAAATGGCTGCGGTGGCTCCCTAGGTCAGACGTTGAAGCTCTCGCCGCACCCGCACTCGTCTTTGACGTTGGGGTTCCTGAACTTGAAGCCTTCATTCAGCCCTTCGCGGGTGTAGTCGAGCTCGGTGCCCACGATGTAGGGCAGGCTCTTCGGGTCGACGAGGATTTTCACGCCGTGGCTCTCGAACTCCTGGTCGTCCGGGTTCGCGGCGTCCGCGAACTCGAGCTTGTAGGCCATGCCCGAGCAGCCCGAGGTACGGACGCCCACGCGCAGGCCGACGCCCTTGCCTCGCTTGGCGAGGAAGTTGCGCACGTGCTCCGCCGCCTTCTCGGTCAGCGTGACGGGCTGGATGTCGACTTTCGCGTTCATGCCACTTTCTTTTCGCTTTTCGCGGAGGATTTGGTCTTGTAGTCCTCGATGGCCGCCTTGATCGCATCCTCGGCGAGGATCGAGCAGTGGATCTTCACCGGCGGCAGCGAGAGCTCCTCTGCGATCTGCGTGTTCTTGATGCCGGCGGCCTCGTCCAGCGTCTTGCCCTTCACCCACTCGGTGACGAGCGAGCTGGAAGCGATGGCCGAGCCGCAGCCGTAGGTCTTGAAGCGCGCGTCCTCGATGCGGCCGTCGGAGCCGACCTTGATCTGCAGCTTCATCACGTCGCCGCAGGCCGGCGCGCCGACCATGCCGGTGCCGACCGACTCGTCGCCCTTGTCGAAGGACCCGACGTTGCGGGGGTTCTCGTAGTGATCGATGACCTTGTCGCTATATGCCATATCAATTCCTCAGTGTGCAGCCCTGCGGTTGGCGCGGCATCAATGCGCCGCCCATTGAACCGAGTTCAGGTCCACGCCGTCCTTGTACATCTCCCACAACGGCGACAACTCCCTCAATTTTGCCACCTTGCGCTTGATGAGGTCGGCGGCGTAGTCCACCTCTTCCTGGGTCGTGAAGCGCCCGAGCGTGATGCGCACGGAGCTGTGCGCCAGCTCGTCCGAGCGCCCGAGCGCCCGCAGCACGTACGAAGGCTCGAGCGAGGCCGAGGTGCAGGCCGAGCCCGAGGAGACCGCGATGTCCTTGATCGCCATGATGAGCGACTCGCCCTCGACGAAGTTGAAGCTCACGTTGAGGTTGTGCGGGATGCGGTGCTCCAGGTCGCCGTTCACGTAGATCTCTTCCACGCCCGAAAGGCTCTTGAGCAGCCGGTCGCGCAGGCCGCGGATGCGCTCGTTGTCGGTCGACATCTCGAGCTTCGCCAGGCGAGCCGCCTCGCCGAAGCCGACGATCTGGTGCGTCGCCAGCGTGCCGGAGCGGAAGCCCCGCTCGTGCCCGCCGCCGTGGATCTGCGCCTCGATGCGCACCCGCGGCTTGCGCCGCACGTAGAGGGCGCCGATGCCCTTGGGGCCGTACATCTTGTGCGCCGTGATGGTGAGCAGGTCGGCCTTGAGCTTGCCCAGGTCGATCTCGACCCGTCCGCCGCCCTGCACCGCATCGCAATGGAAGATCACGCCCTTCTGCTTGCAGAACTCGGCGATCTCCCACACCGGCTGGATCACGCCGATCTCGTTGTTCACCATCATGATCGAGGCCAGGATGGTGTCCGGCCGGATCGCCTGCTTGAATTTCTCCAGGGAGACGATTCCATTCGCCTCCACGTCGAGGTACGTGGCCTCGAAGCCCTGGCGCTCGAGCTCGCGGAAGGTGTCGAGCACGGCCTTGTGCTCGGTCTTCTGCGTGACGATGTGCTTGCCCTTGGTCTTGTAGAAGTGCGCCGCGCCCTTGATCGCGAGGTTATTGCCCTCGGTCGCGCCGGAAGTCCACACGATCTCCTTCGGATCCGCGTTGATGAGCGCCGCCACATGGCCGCGCGCCTCCTCCACCGCTTCCTCCGCCTTCCAGCCGAACGCGTGCGAGCGGCTGGCCGGGTTGCCGAAGAACTCGGTGAGGTACGGGATCATCTTGGCGGCGACCCGCGGGTCCACCGGGGTCGTCGCCGAGTAATCCAGGTAGATCGGAAGCTTCAGGCTCATGCCGCGACGTGCTCCGCCTCCTGGCCCGCCGCATCGCCCTGCGCGCCCTCGCGGCCGCGGAAATCCTTGATCACCGCCACGGGCTTGCCGTTGTGGTGCGCGATCAGGTCGCCGAGCGTCACGGACGACAGGTACTCGTGCATCTTCTCGTTCAGGGTCGACCAGAGGTCGTGCGTCATGCAGCGGCGCTCGTCGTGGCAGTTCTCCTTGCCGCCGCACTGCGTCGCGTCGAGCGGCTCGTCCACCGCGGCGACGATCGCCGCGACGGAGATCTCGGCCGCCGGCGTGGCGAGGTTGTAGCCGCCGCCCGGGCCGCGCACGCTCGTCACGAGCTTGTGCCGGCGGAGCTTGCCGAACAGCTGCTCGAGGTACGAGAGCGAAATGTGCTGCCGCTCGCTGATCGCCGCGAGCGTCACGGGGCCACGGCCCTGGCGCATGGCCAAGTCCAGCATCGCGGTAACTGCAAACCTGCCCTTCGTCGTCAGTCTCATTTAGTAAATCTCGCTTCCGGAATACTTGATAAAGATGCTCAAGTATACCCCAAAACCCACTGAACTGGTCAAGATTTAACTACTTGATGACACGGATGTTTTTATCCGGCCCGGAGGCAGGCGGCGACTCTAGCCGATCGAGCTTTTCGCGCAGCTCCGCGACGCTCGCCTCCAGCTCGCGCGAATGCTCGACGAGCGACTTGATCGCCTTCGCGTAGGGATCGTCCTGCTCCTGCACCACGGCGTAGGCGGCGAACCTGGCCGCCTCGCGGCCGGTCGCCTCGTCGACCAGCCGTCCCGGCACGCCCACCACCGTCGCGCCGGCCGGCACTTCCTTCACCACGACCGCATTCGAGCCGATGCGCGCCCCGTCCCCCACGGTGAATCCGCCGAGGATCTTCGCCCCCGCGCCGACGACCACGCCGGCCCCGAGCGTCGGGTGGCGCTTCTCTCCGCGGTAGAGCGACGTGCCACCGAGCGTGACGCCCTGGTAGATCGTGCAGCCATCCCCCACCTCGGCCGTCTCGCCGATCACGACGCCCATGCCGTGGTCGATGAAGACGCAGGTGCCGAGCTTCGCGCCGGGATGGATTTCGATGCCGGTGAGCCACCGGCCGAGATGCGACGTGAACCGTCCCAGCCAGCGGAAGCCGTTCAGCCAGAACCAGCGCGAGAGCTTGTGGACGTAGATCGCGTGCAGTCCCGGGTAGCAGGTCAGCACCTCCCACCACGAGCGAGCGGCCGGATCGCGCTCCAGGATGCAGTTGATGTCGCTGCGCAGCTTGCTGAACATGCCGGGATTTTAAGTGTTTCCGACTATTTCAGTAAGGCTTTCAGGAGGCCCCGCAGGATGTTGACCTCCTCTCGCTCGAGGGCGGGGACCCGCGAAAAGAGCCGCCGGAGGCGCTCGGGCAGCTTGGCCCCCGTCTCCGGAACGTAGAACCCGCTTTTCACGGCAGCCTCGACGAGGTGGGAATAGAGACCTTCCCGGTCGGCAACGGTGGCCGCCTTTTCCATTTTCATCGTTTCCACTGAAGGCGTCGTCGCCATAAACACCTCGTAAGCGACAACCTGCACTGCCTGCGCGAGATTGAGCGACGAGAACTCCGCGCTCGCCGGAATGTGGACGAGGAACTGGCAGGCGAACATTTCTTCATTGGTGAGGCCCGCCTGCTCGTTGCCGAACACGAATGCGACGTTTCCCTCCTGCGCCCGGGCGTTCGCCGCGGCCGACCGGACGTCGAGCACCTGCGGCGACCACTCGCGCGGCCGCGCAGAAAGCGCGTAGGCCGCCACGCAATCTTCGACCGCCTCGCTCAGCGACGAATGAACCTTGGTGTTCGCCAGAACGTCGCCTGCGTTCGTGGCCATCCACTCGGCTTCCTTGGCGGGAAATTTCTCGGGCGCGACGAGGCGAAGGTCGCCCAGGCCCATGGTCTTCATCGCCCGCGCCGCCGAGCCGATGTTGCCGGGATGCTGCGGGCGGCAGAGGACGATCCGGATGCGTTCCATGGCGCAAGTCTAGAATAGCGCCCCCCATGCATCCCATCCTCACTATCGCCGTGCGTGCCGCGCGCCGCGCCGGCTCGATCATCAACCGGGCCTCCCTGGACAGCGGCGGCCTGCAGGTCAAGACGAAGAACCCGAACGACTTCGTCACCGAGGTGGACCGCGCCGCCGAGGAAGCCATCATCTCGGCGATCCATGCCGCCTATCCGGAGCACGCCATCCTGGGCGAGGAGTCCGGTTCGTCGGGCTCGGAAAAAGCCGAATACCGCTGGATCATCGACCCGCTCGACGGGACGACCAACTTCATCCACGGCTTCCCGCAATACTGCATCTCCATCGGCGTCGAGCACCGCGGCAGCCTCGCGCACGCGGTGGTGTACGACCCCGTGAAGAACGAGCTCTTCACCGCCTCGAAGGGCCGCGGCGCCTTCCTCAACGACCGCCGCATCCGCGTGTCCAAGTGCGCGAAGCTCGGCGACGCGCTCGTGGGCACGGGCTTCCCGTTCCGCGAGCTCACCAGGGTCGATCTGTACCTCAGGCAATTGAAGGAGATCATGACCCGCTCGTCCGGCGTGCGCCGCGCCGGCGCCGCCGCGCTCGACCTGGCCTACGTCGCCTGCGGCCGCCTCGACGCCTTCTGGGAGCTCGGCTTGTCGCCCTGGGACATGGCGGCCGGCGCGCTCCTCATCATGGAAGCCGGCGGGCTGGTCGGCGACCTGAAAGGCGAGCAGGGCTACCTCCAGAAGGGCGACATTTGCGCCGCGTCGCCGAAGGTTTTCCCCACGTTACTGCAGGCGCTCGCGCAGTAGTCCTGCCGGACCTGCGCCGGCGGTAGATGCCCGGCGCGCGCGCCGCCGATGCTGGCGCGCCATGAAAGAACAATACGACGCGCTCCTCGACGAGTTGCGCGGCTTCTTCCAGGCGCAGCCCGACAAGCCCGAGGAAACACCCGAGTCCGTCCTGCGGGCGCTGTGGTTCTGCGCCGCCGGCACGCCGATGTCCATCGGCAAGATCAATGGCAGCGCGCTGCCCTCCATCGGCACTCGCGGCATCGAGTGCCTGAAGGGCCTGCTCGAGCGAAAGCGCGCGGGCGTTCCCCTCGCCCATCTCACCGGCCGCCAGGAGTTCCTCGGCGTCGAGCTGCTGGCAGGCCCGGCGGCGCTGATTCCGCGCAAGGAAACGGAGATTCTCGGCCGGGCGGCGCTGTCGGTTCTCAACCAAATCTGTTTTTCGCAGGAAGAAATCATTGTGCTCGACGTCTGCACCGGGAGCGGCAATCTCGCCCTCGCCTACGCCAGGCACGAGCCGCGCGCCCGCGTCTATGCCGCCGACCTCTCCGAGGAGGCCGTCGACCTGGCGCGGCGCAACGCCGAGTTCACCGGCCTCGCCGCGCGCGTCGAGCTGCGCGCCGGCGACCTCTTCGCGCCCTATGAGAACGACGAGCGCGTGCTGGGTCGCTGCGACCTCGTGAGCTGCAACCCGCCCTACATCACGAGCGGCAAGGTGGCGAAAATGGGCGACGAGATCGCCGGCCACGAGCCGCGCCTCGCCTTCGACGGCGGCGCGCTCGGCGTCGCCATCCTCACCCGGCTCTTCAACGAGGCGCCCAAGTTCCTCAAGCCGGGCGCGCACCTCTGCTTCGAGCTGGGGCTCGGCCAGGGGGCCGTGATGGAGGGCCGGCTGCGGCGCATGCCGTGGGTCGAGTCCGTGCAGGCGCACCGCGACAACGAGGGCCACATCCGCGCGCTGGTCGCCCGGCGCCGCTAGCTCTTCAGCCGGTACCCGGTCCGGAAGATCCAGGCGATGGCGGCGAGGCAGGCCGCCATGAAGACGCCGATCGCCGCCACGCTCGCGCCCACGTGCACGTCGGCGAGCTCGTAGAAGCTCCAGCGGAAGCCGCTGATGAGGTACACCACGGGATTGAAGAGCGTCACCGTCTGCCACGCCGGCGGCAGGACGCTCAGCGAGTAGAACGTGCCGCCGAGGAACGTGAGCGGCGTGATGATGAGCAACGGCACGAATTGCAGCTGCTCGAAGCCGTCCGCCCACAGGCCGATGACGAAGCCCAGCAGGCTGAACGTGAGGGCCGTCAGGACGAGGAAGGCGAGCATCCACGCCGGGTGGGCGATGCGCAGGGGAACGAAGAAGCCGGCCGTGGCGAGGATGACCAGGCCGAGGATGATCGACTTCGTGGCGGCGGCGCCGACATAGCCGACGACGATCTCGAACGGCGACACGGGCGCCGAGAGGAGCTCGTAGATGGTGCCCGTGAAGCGGGGGAAGTAGATCCCGAACGACGCGTTCGAAACGCTCTGCGTGAGGAGGGTCAGCATTACCAGGCCCGGAACGATGAACGCGCCGTAGCTCACCCCTTCCACTTCGGCGATGCGCGTGCCGATCGCGGCCCCGAAGACGACGAAGTAGAGCGTGGTGGAGATCACGGGCGCGACGATGCTCTGCAGGAGCGTGCGGCCCGTGCGGGCCATCTCGAATACGTAGATGGCGCGGATCGCGCGAACGTTCGTCGCCACGTCAGCGTCCCTGCCGCACGAGGCCCACGAAGATGTCCTCGAGCGAGCTCTGCGTGGTGTGCAGGTCCTTGAGCTCGATGCCCTGGGC
>JBLNDP010000141.1:0-5364 GCA_050261755.1 Clostridia bacterium | reverse complement strand
ACCAGGCCACTCACCTCGTGAACTTCGCCCAGGGCGAGCTGGCGATGTTCGCCACCTACATCGCCTGGGCGCTCATCAACGCCGGCATGGGGTACTGGCCCGCCTTCTTCCTGACTGTGGGCGCCGCCTTCGTCCTCGGCGTGGTCATCGAGCGGGTGATCATCCGGCCGGTGGAGAACGCGCCGGTGCTCGCGGTGGTCGTGGTGTTCATCGGCCTGCTCGTGATCCTGAACAGCCTGGCGGGCTGGATCTTCACCTACACGATCAAGAGCTTCCCCAGCCCCTTCCCGCCGGGCCTTTCCTTTGGCATTGGCTTCCTCTCGCCGCACCAGGTGGGCTCCACGCTCGTCACCATCGTCGTGCTGGCCCTCCTCTACGCGTTCTTCCGCTTCACTCCGCTCGGCCTCGCCATGCGCGCGGCCGCGCAGAACCCGGTGTCCAGCCGGCTGGTCGGCATCCGCGTCGGCTGGATGCTCGCCCTGGGCTGGGGACTCGCCGCGGCGGTGGGCTCGATCGCCGGCATGATGGTGGCGCCAATCGTGTACCTTGACCCGAACATGATGGGCGGCGTGCTCCTGTATGCCTTCGCCGGGGCGCTGCTGGGCGGCATCGATAGCCCGGGCGGCGCCGTGGTGGGCGGGCTGGTGGTGGGTGTGCTCGAGAACGTGCTCGGCGCCTTCGTGATCGGCAACGAGCTCAAGCTCGTCGTCGCGCTGGTGCTCATCGTCGGCGTGCTCGTGGTCAGGCCCTCGGGCTTCTTCGGCAAGGTGCACGTGAGCCGCGTATGAGCCGCAAGACCACCGCCTTCTTCATCGCCGCCGCGCTCGTCGCGGCTTGCCTGTTGCCCTTCTTCGTCAGCAACTACACGGTCTTCCAGTCGACGCTCGTCTTCGTCTACGCGATCGCGCTGCTCGGCCTCAACATCCTGACCGGCTACAACGGCCAGATCTCGCTCGGCCACGGCGCGTTCTATGCGATCGGCGCCTATTGCGCGGCGATCCTCCTCGACAACGGCGTGATGCCCTACTGGGCGACCTTGCCGGTCGCGGCGGCGGTCTGCCTCGTGGCGGGCTTCATCTTCGGGCTGCCGGCCCTGAAGCTCGAAGGCCTGTACCTCGCGCTCGCCACGTTCGCGCTGGGCGTCTCGATGCCGCAGCTGATCAAGTACAAGGCGATCGAGAAGTGGACGGGCGGCGTGCAGGGGATCACCATCATCAAGCCGGACCCGCCCGCGTTGCTCGCCGACATGGGAATCAAGCTGAACCAGGACCAGTGGCTGTATTTCTTCGTCCTCGCCGTCATGATCGTGATGTTCGCCCTCGGCTGGAACCTGCTGCGCGGCCGCGTCGGCCGGGCGCTGCTCGCGATCCGCGACCACCATACCGCCGCCGAGGTGATGGGCATCGACACGGCGCTCTACAAGTCGCTCGCCTTCGGCGTGTCGGCGATGTTCACCGGCGTGGCCGGAGCGCTGGGGGCGATCGCGGTGCAGTTCGTCGCGCCCGACAGCTTCAACGTCTTCCTCTCGATCACGTTCCTCGTCGGCATCGTCATCGGCGGCCTCGCCTCCCTCCCCGGCGCGATCTACGGGGCCATCTTCATCCAGTTCGTGCCGAACGTCGCCGACGCCATCTCGAAGGCGGCGCCCTGGGCGATCTTCGGCGTCTTTCTCATCGGCTTCGTGTACCTCATGCCGATGGGCGTGGCCGGCGCGCTACGCGCGCTCGGCGCGTGGCTCGCGAGGCGTAAAGTTTCCCGACCCGGCTCCGGCGCAGCTGCGCCGGTCCAAACCAAGGAGGTGGCCCCATGAAGAAGCGTCTTGTTCCCATCGCAGCAGCAGTCCTTGCCGCGGCGCTCGCCCTGCCCGCGGCGGCGCAGAAGAAATACGATCCGGGCGCGTCCGACACCGAGATCAAGGTAGGCAATACCAACCCGTACAGCGGGCCGGCCTCCGCCTACGGCCAGATCGGCAAGGCAATCGCCGGCTACTTCAAGTACCTGAACGACAACGGCGGCGTCAACAAGCGCAAGATCAACTTCATCACCTACGACGACGGCTACAGCCCGCCGAAGACCGTCGAGATGGCGAGGAAGCTGGTCGAGCAGGACCAGGTGTTGCTCCTGTTCCAGTCGCTCGGCACGCCGTCGAACACGGCGATCCACAAGTACATGAACGCGAAGAAGGTGCCGCAGCTCTTCGTCGCGACGGGCGCGACCAAGTGGAACGATCCGAAGAACTTCCACTGGACCATGGGCTTCCAGCCGAACTACCAGGACGAGGCGAAGGTCTACGCGAAGCACATCCTGCAGACCAAGCCGGACGCCAAGATCGCGGTCCTGTACCAGAACGACGATTACGGCAAGGACTACCTCAAGGGCTTCGAGGACGGGCTCGGCGCGAAGGCGAACATGATCGTCGCCAAGGCCTCCTACGAGGTGAGCGAGCCGACCGTCGAGTCGCAGATCCTGCAGCTCAAGGCCTCGGGGGCGAACGTCTTCTTCAACATCGCCACGCCCAAGTTCGCCGCCCAGGCGATCCGCGCCGCGTACGACTCCGGCTGGAAGCCAGTCCAGTACGTGAACAACGTGTCGGCCTCCATCGGCTCGGTGCTCAAGCCCGCCGGCCTGGAAAAGTCCGTCGGAGTCATTACCACCTCCTACCTCAAGGATCCCCTGGACAAGGAATGGCAGAACGACCCGGGAATGAAGAAGTGGGGCGAGTGGATGGACAAGTACATGAAGGGTGAGGACCGTTCGGACATCAACAACGTCTACGGGTACACCGTCGCCAAGGTGCTCGAGCAGGTGCTCAAGCAGTGCGGCGACAACCTGACGCACGAGAACGTGATGAAGCAGGCGGCCAACATCAAGAACCTGCAGCTCGATACCATGATCCCGGGGATCACGATCGACACCGGCCCCGACGACTATGCGCCGATCCAGGCCGTGCAGCTGCAGAAGTTCGACGGCAAGGAATACGTCCGCTTCGGCAGCGTGATCCACACCGACCGCTAGGCCGCGGCGCCGCAAGTAGCGATAAACTCTCCTCCTCACCTGAGGAGGAGAGTGCTTCCATGCAAGGCCTGATGATGGACCAGCCGCTGCTCATCAGCGGCCTGCTCCAGCACGCGGCTCGCCATCACGGCGAGACCGAGGTCGTTTCCAAGAACGTCGACGGCAGCATCCACCGCTACGGCTATCGTGATGCCCATGCGCGCGCGAAGCGGCTCGCCAACGCCCTGAAGCGGCTCGGCGTGCGGGGCGACGACCGCGTCGCCACGCTCGGCTGGAACAACTTCCGCCACTTCGAGATCTACTACGCGGTCGCCGGCTCGGGCGCCATCATCCATACGATCAATCCGCGCCTCTTCCCCGACCAGGTGACCTACATCGCCAACCACGCGGAGGACAAGGTGCTCTTCTACGACACCACGTTCGCGCCGCTCGTGGAGAAGGTGAAGCCGCAGCTGAAGACGGTGAAGCACTTCATTGCCATGGCGGAGCCGTACGAGGAGCTGCTGGCGAAGGAATCGGACGCCTTCGACTGGCCGGAGTTCGACGAGAAGCAGGCGGCCTGCCTCTGCTATACGTCCGGCACCACCGGCAATCCGAAGGGCGCGCTCTACTCGCACCGCTCGACGCTCATCCATGCATACGGCGCGGGCTTGCCCGACACGCTGAACCTCTCGGCGCGCGACGTCGTCCTGCCGGTCGTGCCGATGTTCCACGTCAACGCCTGGAGCCTGCCGTATTCGTGCCCCATGGTCGGCGCGAAGATGGTGTTCCCGGGACCGCACCTCGACGGCAAGAGCCTGCACGCGCTCTTCGAGGCGGAGGGCGTGACCCTCAGCGCCGGCGTGCCGACGGTCTGGCTCGGCCTGCTCAACTACATGAAGGAGAACAAGCTCAAGTTCTCCACGCTGAAGCGCACCGTGATCGGCGGCTCGGCCTGCCCGCCGGCGATGATCCGCGCCTTCCAGGAGGAGTACGGCGTCGAGGTGCTGCACGCCTGGGGCATGACGGAAATGAGCCCGCTCGGCACGGTCACCACGCTCAAGACCAAGCACCTCGGCCGCTCCAAGGAGGAGCGCTACGCGCTGCAGAACAAGCAGGGACGCGTGCCCTTCGGCGTCGACATGCGCATCGTCGGCGAGGACGGAAACGAGCTGCCCTGGGACGGCAAGGCCTTCGGCGACCTGCAGGTGCGCGGGCCCTGGGTGGTGAAGGGCTACTTCAAGGGCGAGGGCGGCGATCCGCTGCGCGGCGGCTGGTTCCCGACCGGCGACGTCGCGACCATCGATGCCGACGGGTACATGCAGATCACCGATCGCTCCAAGGACGTCATCAAGTCCGGCGGCGAGTGGATCAGCTCGATCGACCTCGAGAACATCGCCGTCGCGCATCCGGCGATCGCCGAGGCGGCGGTGATCGGCGTGAAACATCCCAAGTGGGACGAGCGGCCGATCGTCGTCGCCGTCAAGAAGCCCGGCCAGGAGGTCTCGAAGGACGACCTGCTCAAGTTCTACGAAGGCAAGATCGCCAAGTGGTGGCTGCCGGACGACGTGGTCTTCGTGCCCGAGCTGCCCCACACCGCGACGGGCAAGCTCTCCAAGCTGACGCTGCGCCAGCAGATGAAGGACTATCGACTGCCCGAGCGATGAATTTGATTCGTTTCAAAAAGGAACAAGGCATCGCGCTCATCGAGCTCGCCCGGCTCGACAAGAAGAACGCGCTCACCGGCGACATGTACGCGGGACTCGCCGACGCGGTGAACGCGGCGGAGGCCGATCCCCAGGTGCGCGTGGCGGTGCTGCGCGGCAGCGACGAGTGCTTCTGCGCCGGGAACGACGTCGCCGACTTCCTCAACCGGCCGCCGCTGCGCGAAGGCTCCCCCAGCGCGCGCTTCTTCGACGCGATGCTCGGCTTCGGCAAGCCCCTGGTCGCCGCCGTGGCGGGCCCGGCGGTCGGCATCGGCACGACGATGCTCCTGCACTGCGACCTCGTCTACGCCGCGCCGAACGCGCGCTTCCAGATGCCCTTCGTGCCCCTGGGCATCACGCCCGAGTTCGGCTCGACCTACATCCTGCCTCTCCTCGCCGGCTACCAGCGCGCGGCGGAGCTGCTGCTCCTCGGGCAGCCGTTCGACGCGCAGAAGGCGCGCGAAGTGGGGATCGTGAGCGAGGTCGTGCCGAAGGAGGAGCTGTTCAAGAGGGCAAGCGAAACCGCGGCCGCGCTTGCGGCCTTGCCGCCGCAGTCGCTGCGGCTCACCAAGCAGATGATGAAGAAGCGGCACGCGCAGGCGGTGCGGGAGACCATCGCCGAGGAAGTGAAGGTCTTCTCCGAGCGGCTGGGCTCCCCCGAGGC
>JBLNDP010000140.1:0-5112 GCA_050261755.1 Clostridia bacterium | reverse complement strand
CGGCCGGGCGTGGCTACCAGGATGTCGACGCCTCGGCGAAGGGCGTCGGTCTGCGGCTGCATGCCAACGCCGCCGTAGACGAGGGCGCTTTTCAGGCCGCCGACGTACTTGCCGTAGGTCCGGACGCTCTCTTCAACCTGCGCCGCGAGCTCGCGGGTCGGGGTGATGATGAGCGCCCTGACCGGGTGGCGCGCCGGCGAGTGGCTGGCATTCGCCTTCTCGCTCAGCCTCTGGAGGAGGGGGAGCGTGAAGCCGGCGGTCTTGCCGGTGCCGGTCTGCGCGGCGCCGAGAAGGTCGCGGCCCGCAAGCACGACGGGAATGGCCTGCTGTTGGATGGGGGTGGGCTCTGTGTAGCCCTGCTCTGCGACTGCGCGCAGCAATTCGGGCTTGAGCCCGAGCGATTCAAAAGTACTGATGAGACTCTCCTGCACGGCCTGGGGAAAGGCGGGAGCCTCTCGACCGGTTCAGGCGGATGCAAATGCGCTTGTTATTTTGCGGCCCAGGATGGGCGGCGCTTTTTCAAATAACGGACTGGAACGCTAACCGGAAATGCGCGTTACAGAAGCTTGGATCGGCATTATACAGCACTCGTGCGCATTCTCAAATGGACCGGCCTGATCCTCACGGCGGTGGGCCTGGTCGGCCTGCCGGTGGCCGTGTGGGTATCGGGGAAATGGGGCATCGCGCTAGCCACCATCGGCTGCACGGGCCTCGCGCTCCTCGGCTTCGCTTCTAGGCGCGGCTAGCTCGTTCAGGGCGAGCGCGCCGAGCACCAGCGCGCCGCCGGCGAGGGTCGCTGCGCCGGGGGCCTCGCCGGCGAAGAGCCACGCCCAGAGCGTTCCCAGCACCACCTCGAGCAGGCCGATGAGCGCCACTTCCGCCGGCGGCAGCACGCGAGCGGCGACCACCATCAGGCCGCACGGCAGCGCCAGCTGGAAGAAGCCGAGGAAGCCGAGGAGGGCAAGATCGCGGCCGCTCGCCTGGAAGGGAAGCGCGAGCGGAAGGGCGGCCGCGGACGAGATGAGCCCGCCGAGCATGACCGCCGGCACGAGGTCGATCCGCCGCTCGCCGCGCGCCACCGCGCGGAGCACGATGACGTTCGTCGCGGCGGCGATGGGGACGCTGAGCGCGACCAGCATGCCGGCGAGGTCGCGTCCGCCTCGCGCTTCCACGCCGCTGCCGGCGGCGATCCATGCGATGCCCGCGCCGCAGGCCACGACGGCGATCCAGGTGCGCGCCGCGATCGATTCTTTCAGGACGACCCGGGCCGCAATGGCGGTGAACACGGGCGCGAGGCTCATGACGACCAGGGTGTTGGCCGTCGTCGTGAGCGTGAGGGCGACCATGAAGGCGGTGAACATGACCGCCCAAAGCGCGCCGGAAAGCAGGCCCGGCCCGCCGGCTTTGCGCATTTCCGAGAAGGGGTTTTTGTTGTTTAGAAGAAGGAAGACAAACACGCTGGCGAAGGCGAAGAGGCTGCGCCAGAAGACGAGCTCGCCCGCCTGCGCCTGCTGCACGTGGCGCGTCACGACGCCGGCCGTGCTCCAGAGCACGGGCGCGGCGAACATGAGGATCAGCGCCTTTGCGCGAGAAATTCGGCCAGCGCCGTGCATGTATGGCTCGCGCCGGCGGCCGCCTTCTCGGGCGCGCCCTGGAAGACGATCCGGCCGCCGCCCGAGCCGCCCTCGGGGCCGAGGTCGATGATCCAGTCCGCCTCGGCGATCACGTCGAGGTTGTGCTCGATCACGACGACCGTGTTGCCGGAATCGACCAGCCGGTGCAGCACGCGGATGAGCTTCTCCACGTCGGCCATGTGCAGGCCGACCGTGGGCTCGTCGAGCACGTAGACCGTCGGCGAGTTGGCCTTCTTCGCGAGCTCATACACCAGCTTGATGCGCTGGGCCTCGCCGCCCGAGAGGGTCGGGCTCTGCTGGCCGAGCGTGAGGTAGCCGAGGCCCACGTCCTGCAGCAGCGTCAGGCAGCGGTGGATGGACGGATGCGCGGCGAAGAACTCCACCGCCTCGTCGACGCTCATCGCCAGGACTTCGCCGACGCTCTTGCCGCGCAGCCTGACGGTGAGCGTGTCGGGGTTGAACCGCGCGCCGCCGCAGGCTTCGCAGCTGACCTTCACGTCGGGGAGGAAGGACATCTCGACCTTCTTCAGGCCCTGGCCCTCGCAGGCCTCGCAGCGGCCGCCGGAGGTGTTGAAGGAAAAGCGGCTCGCGCCCCAGCCGCGCATGCGGGCTTCGGACGTGTCGGCGAAGAGCTTGCGGATGTTGTCCCAGAAGCCGACGTAGGTAGCCGGGCAGGAGCGCGGCGTCTTGCCGATCGGCGTCTGGTCCACCTCCAGCACGCGCTCGACGGCCTTTTGATTCTTGATCGATTTGCAGCCGATGGCTGTCTTGTTGACCAGGGATTCGTAGAAGACATCCCTCGCCAGGGTCGACTTGCCAGAGCCCGAGACGCCGGTGACCAGCGTCAAGCGCCCGAGCGGAATGCGCGCGTTCACGCCCTTGAGGTTGTGCAGCTTCGCGCCCTCGACCTGCAGGAAATCGTTCTTCGAAGAGACCGGCCGGCGAGGCTGGACGGGATGCCGGAGCGGCTCCTTGAGGAACTTGCCCGTCAGCGAGGCGGGATTCGCCATCAGGTCCTCGGCGGAGCCCTGCGCGGTCACTTCGCCGCCCAGCTTGCCGGCGCCCGGGCCGAGGTCGATCACGTGCTGCGCGCGCCGGATGGTCTCCTCGTCGTGCTCCACGACCACGAGCGAGTTGCCCTTGGCCTCGAGCTTCTCCAGGACGTCGAGGAGGATCTTGTTGTCGCGGTGGTGCAGGCCGATCGTCGGCTCGTCGAGGATGTAGCAGACGCCGCGCAAGTTGCTGCCGAGCTGCGCCGCGAGCCGGATGCGCTGCGCTTCGCCGCCCGAGAGCGTCGGCGCCGAGCGGTCGAGCGTCAGGTAGCCGAGGCCGACCTCCTCGAGGAAGCCGAGGCGCGACTTCAGCTCGGGCAGCAGGTCGCGCGCGATTTCCGCCTCTCTGCCTTTCAAGCTCATTTCGCCAAAGAAGGTCTTCAAGTCGAAAATCGGAAGCGCCGAGTAGTCGGCGATGTTCCTGCCCTGCCATTGCACGGCGAGCGCCTCGGGATTCAGCCGCTTGCCTTCGCACGCCTCGCAGGCCTGGTCGACCTCCAGCCACTCGATCCACGAGTCCAGCACGTTGTCCTCGGCGCCCGTGCGCGCGCGCTCCTCGCTCCATTCCACCTCGTCGATGTTCAGCCCGGTGCCGTAGCACTTCGCGCACCAGCCGTGCTTGGAGTTGTAGGAGAAGAGGCGGGGGTCGAGCTCGGGGAAGCTGCGGCCGCAGGATCGGCAGGCGCGCTTGGTCGAGAACACCTCGACCTTGTCGCCGCACAGGACGTGCACGACCCCCTTGCCGAGCTCGACCGCCTTGCGCAGCTCGGCGCGTATTTGCGCCTCGCTTTTCACGTCCATCCTTCCCGTGAAGACGGGAAGCTCGATGGTGTGTTCCTTGAAGCGGGGGATGCGAGGGAAGGGGCGCGTCGGCAGCAGCTTGCCGTCCACGCGGAGGTGCGCGTAGCCCTTCGAATAGGCCCACTTCGCGAGGTCGGTGTAGATGCCCTTGCGATTGACGACCAGCGGCGCGAGCAGGGTGGCCTGCTTGTTCCGGAATTCACGCATCAACCGCGAGAAAATCAGGTCCTCGCTCTGCGGCTCGATCGGCACCTGGCAATCGGGGCAGTGCTGCTTGCCGAGCTTCACGAAGAGCAGGCGCAGGAAGTGGTGCACCTCGGTGAGCGTGCCGACCGTCGACTTGCGCCCGCCGCGGCTCGTGCGCTGCTCGATCGCCACCGTCGGCGGGATGCCGAAGATCGCGTCCACGTCCGGCCGCGAGGCGGCCTGCACGAACTGGCGCGCGTAGGCGTTGAGAGACTCCAGGTAGCGGCGCTGGCCTTCGTTGAAGAGGATGTCGAAGGCGAGCGTCGACTTGCCCGAGCCCGAGACGCCCGTCACGACGGTGAAGCGGCCGCGCGGGATCTCGACGTCGATGTTCTTCAGGTTGTGCTCGCGCGCCTTGTGGATGCGGATGGCGTTGCCCAGGTATTTGCCTGTTCGTTCTTCGGCTTTGTGTTCTTCCTTGAACGCCAATTCGTATTCGCGCAGCGCTTTCCCCGTGTGCGAGGAGGGATGCTTCATGACCTCGGCAGGCGTTCCCTGGCACACGACTTCCCCGCCCGCGTCGCCGCCCTCGGGCCCGAGGTCGAGGATCCAGTCCGATGCGCGCATGACGTCGAGGTTGTGCTCGATGACGATGAGCGAGTGCCCGGCATCGAGGAGGCGGCGGAATGCGCGCAGGAGCTTCGCCACGTCGTCGAAGTGCAGCCCCGTCGTCGGCTCGTCGAACAGGAACAACTTGCTCGAGATGCCATCCTTGGCCTCGGCGAGGTGCCCGGCGAGCTTGAGCCTCTGCGCCTCGCCGCCGGAGAGGGTCGGCACGGGCTGGCCGAGCTTGAGATAGTCGAGGCCGACGTCCACGAGCGGGCGCAGCCGCTCGGCGACTTCCGGCTTGGCGTAGAAGAACTGCGCCGCCTGCGACACGGTCATGTCGAGCACGTCGGCGATCGACTTGCCGCGGATCTTCGCCTCGAGCACCTCGGGCCGGTAGCGCCTGCCGTCGCAGTCCGGGCAGCGCAGGTAGACGTCGGAGAGGAACTGCATCTCGACGTGCTCGAAGCCGTTGCCGCCGCAGGCGGGACAACGGCCGTTGCCCGAGTTGAAGCTGAACGTGCCGGCGGTATAGCCGCGCTCGCGCCCCACGTCGCTCTTGGCGAAGAGCTCGCGGACCACGTCGAAGGCGCCGACATAGCTGGCCGGGTTCGAGCGCGTCGTCTTGTCGATGGGCGACTGGTCGACCATCACGACGTCGCTCACCTGGTGCGCGCCCTTCAGCGCGCGGTGCGCGCCCGGGGCCTCCGTGGGTTCCCCTTTTTGCTTTAAAAGGGATGGATACAGAACATCTTGCACGAGCGTGGACTTGCCCGAGCCGGAGACGCCCGTGACGCACACCAGGCGCTCGAGCGGAAAGCGCACATCGATGT
>JBLNDP010000139.1:0-13616 GCA_050261755.1 Clostridia bacterium | reverse complement strand
TGCATGACGAGCGCGGCGCCGACCGCGTGGTCGGGCCGGGCGAGGCCGGCCTCGGCGGCGGCCTCGACGAGGCCGAGGAAGCGAACGTCGACCCGGTCGGGCCGCCTAGGAAACGGAAACGCTGATCGAGTGAGCCTGCAGGGAGGAGACGAGCGCCTCGGTGTGCTCGCGGTCACGCGTCTCGACGAGGAACTCCACCTCGGGCGTGCGCACCGATGCCGTGCCGAAGATGCGCTGGTGCTGGACCTCGACGATGTTGCCGCCGGCGTCGGCGATGAGCGCCGCCACCTTCGCGAGGCTTCCCGAGACGTCCGGCATCGTCACGCGCAGGCGCACGAGCCGCGCGTCGCGCACGAGGCCGCGCATGAGCACCGAGGCCAGCACGCGGCTGTCGATGTTGCCGCCCGAGACGGGCAGGCCGACGCGCTTGCCGGCGAAGCGGCCGGGATGCTCGAGGAGGGCGGCGAGCGCCGCCGCGCCCGCGCCCTCCGCGACCGTCTTCTCGATCTCGATGAGCGCCATGACGGCGCGCTCGATCGTTTCTTCCTGGACCACCAGCACCTCGGCGCCGAGCGAGCGGATGATGGAGAAGGCGATGTCGCCCACGTCCTTCACCGCGATGCCCTCGGCGATCGTGTCGCCGCCCACCTGCACCGGCCGGCCGGCGAGCCGCTGGTGCATGGAGGGGTAGGTGGCCGATTCGACGCCCAGCATTTGAATATTGGAGTTAAGAGCACGGGCAGCGGTCGCCATGCCCGAGAAAAGGCCGCCGCCGCCGACGGGCACGACGATGGTGTCGAGGTCGGGAACCGCCTCGAGCATCTCCAGCGCCACGGTGCCCTGGCCGGCGATGACCAGCTCGTCCTCGTACGGGTGCACGAAGACGAGGCGCTCGCGCGCGGCCAGCTCGCGGGCATGGGCGCCCGCCTCGTGCAGCGATGTTCCCTCGAGCACAACGGTGGCGCCGTGCACGCGCGTGTTCTTGATCTTGGTGTTCGGCGAGCCCTTCGGCATGACGATGGTGGAAGGGATGCCCAGCCGGGCGCTATGGTAGGCGACCGCCTGCGCGTGGTTGCCGGCGCTCATGGCGATGACGCCGCGCTTGCGCTCCTCGGCGGAAAGCGAGAGCAGCTTGTTCAGCGCGCCGCGTTCCTTGAAGGACGCGGTGAACTGCAGGTTCTCCAGCTTGAGGAAGACCTCGGCGCCGGTGAGGCGGGAGAGGGTCCGGCTGTGGACGAAGGGGGTGCGCTCGACCGCGCCGGCGATGCGGGCCGCGGCGGCGCGGATGTCGGAAAGCGATACCACAACGGCAAAAGTATAAAGGTAGACTGCGCGCCATGGAGGAGATCGAGCGGCATCGCATCGCCGGCGAGCTGCACGACCGAGTCGGGCAGGCGCTGTCGGCCCTGAACATCAACCTGGACGTGGCGCTCGGGCTCGCGGAGCCGGGGCAGGTCGAGCTGCGCCTGCGCCTCGCCGATTCGCTGTCCCTCGTGGAGAACATGCTGCAGACCGTCGAGAACCTGATGGCCGAGCTTCGCCCGCCGCTGCTCGACGAGTACGGCCTGGGCGCGGCGCTTGGCGCCTACGCCGACGGCTTTTCGCGGCGCACCGGCGCGCGCGTGGTCGTGGACGATGCGCTCGAGGGCGGGCGGCGGCTGCCGCGCGAGGCGGCGATCGCGCTCTTTCGCATCGCGCAGGAGGCGCTCGCCAACGTGGCGAAGCACGCGCGCGCGCGCAACGTGCGCATCTCGCTGCAGCGCGAGGCGGGCGACGCGGTGCTCGAGGTCGCGGACGACGGGCGGGGCTTCGACCCGGCGGCCGGCGCGGGCGCCGGACGGCTCGGCATGACGACGATGCGCGAGCGCGCCGCGGCCGTGGGCGCGCGCGTGGAGGTCGACAGCACGCTGGGCGGCGGCACGAGCGTGCGCGTCGCCGTCCCGGAGCGGGCATGAGCGAGATCCGCGTCCTCATTGCGGACGACCACGGCATCGTCGCCGAGGGCCTGCGGCGCCTGGTCGAGGCCGAGCCCGACATGCGCGTCGTGGGCTGCGTGGAAGACGGCCGCGAGGCGGTGCGCCTCGCGCGCCAGGCCTCGCCCGACGTCGTGGTCATGGACCTCTCGATGCCGGAGCTGAACGGCGCCGACGCGACGCGCGCCATCGTCGGCGAGGTGGCCGGCTGCCGCGTGCTCGTCCTTTCCATGTACGCCGACCGCGAATACGTCCGCCGCGCCCTCAAGGCGGGCGCCACGGGCTACGTCGTGAAGCGCTCGGCGGCGAAGGACCTCGTCGAGGCGATCCGCGCCGCGCATGCCGGCCAGCGCTACCTCAGCTCCCGCGTGGCGGACGCCGTGCTGGAGGAGGGCGGCGAGGACCGCGACGCGCTCGGGCGCCTGTCGGCGCGCGAGCGCGAGGTGCTGCAGCTCATCGCCGAGGGGCGCACCGGGGCGGAGATCGCCGGGCGGCTCTCGCTCTCGCAGAAGACCGTCGAGACGTACCGGGCGCGCCTCATCGAGAAGCTCGGCATCCGCGACGTTCCGGGCCTCGTGCGCTTCGCCATCCAGCGGGGGCTCGTGCCGCTCGACTAGCCGCCGCGCCGGTCGAGCTCGTCGAGGATGATCTCGACCACGCGGAGGAAGATCGCCTGGGGCGGCTCCTTCGTCCCGGCGAGCCAGGCGGCGACGTCGGCCGACGAGGCCTTCAGGCTCTCGCGCAGCCTGGCGGGACCGCCCAGCAGGTCGGCCGCCTGTTTCACTGCCTCTTTCTTCGTCGCGCCCGGCATTCTCGCGGCAATCCGAAACCCCCTTTGCAAGCGGCGTACCCGTGTTGTATATCTCGCGCCGCTGCGCGCACTTGGGGCGCCGATGCGACATTCTTCGACGCCGCGGCGCGCGCCGATGCGACAGGACTTTCTCGGGACAGCGACTTGAGCACGAGACGCGAGCGCCGCACGATTTCGCTGATGAAGCACGCGACCGCCCAGGCGACGGATTGCCCGCTCGCTCCGCCGGAGCACGCCACCGTTTACTCGCGTGCGCTGCATCGCGCCTGCCTGGTGCTCGGCGGACTGGAGCCGCTCGCGAGACGCCTCGAGGTGCCGGAGCCGCAGCTGCGCGGCTGGATCCAGGGCGAGCAGCCGCCCCCGGAGCGAGTCTTCCTCGCCGCCGTGGAGATCATCCTGCTCGACGTCGGCGGCCGGGGCCGGCCGAACTGATTTCGCTGCCGTCGGGGCGGCCCCGATTGATCGATCGCGGCGCTTCCGACATCATCGGGGAACGGGGGAGTTCCATGGCGGAAAGCGTGTACAGCAGGACCTTGCGCAAGGCGGCGGAGCTGATCGGCGGCAACGCGAAGCTGTGCCGACACCTGCGCGTGCCGGCCGAAGAGCTGCAGAAGTGGCTGGAGGACCGCGCGGCGCCGCCCATCGGCGTCTTCCTGCGCGCGGTGGATCTCATCCTCGAGGAGACGGCTCCCTCCGGCGGCTCGGAGCCGGCCGAGCCGGCGTCGCCGCGCGATTGCTCGCCCGCGGAGGGCAGCGTCAGCCGCTACTGACGCGCTCGACCCTGCTGGCGCCGCGCGGCCGGCGACGGCGCTCGATGAGCGGTGCGTCGCGGCCCGGCGGGTCGCCTTCGTACTGCACGACGATGTCGACGGCTTCGAGGAAGACCGGCGTGGGCGGCGCCTGGAAGCCCGTGAGCCAGCCCTTCAGCTCGGCCTCGGGGACGCGCAGGCGGCGCGAGAGCGCTTTCAGGCTGCCGACGATTTCGAGCGCCTTGTGCAGGGTGCGGTGGCGCAGAGGGGACGGCTGCATCGCGGCTCGCCCATGCAAGCGCCGTACCCTGGGGAAATCCTCGGTCGGCGGCCGTGTCGGTATCCGACGACAAGGGGCCAATATGACGCGACTGTTAAATAAAGGGACAGCGATACCCCTCCCGGTGGGCTGCTCCTACTATGGCCCGGCCCCAGTTCAACCACATTCAAAGGCCGGGAGAGACAAATGGGCGGTTCGATTCTCGTAGTGGAAGACGAAGCGGCGATCCGCGACCTGCTCGCGGCCAACCTGCAGCGCGCCGGATACCGCGTCATGACTGCGGGGGACGTGCCCCAGGCCGAGGCGCTGGTGCGCGACTCGCGCCCGGACTGCGTCCTGCTCGACTGGGTGCTGCCCGGCGTGCCGGGACTCACGTTCGCGCGCCGCCTGCGCAACGACCAGCGCACCAAGGACATCTCCATCGTGCTCCTCTCGGCCCGCTCCGACGAGCAGGACAAGGTCACGGCGCTGGAGAGCGGCGCCGACGACTACGTCACGAAGCCCTTCTCGCCGCGCGAGCTGCTTGCGCGCATCAAGGCCGTCATGCGCCGCCGCGCGCCGCAGCTCGCCGACGACGTCGTCGAGATCGCCGGTCTTCGCATCGACCCGGCCGCCCACACGGTGAGCGCCGGCGACAAGCCGGTCGACCTGTGGACCACGGAGCTGCGCCTGCTGCACTACTTCATGACCCATCCGGGCCGCGTCTTCTCGCGCGCGCGGCTGCTCGACGAGGTCTGGGGCGAGCACGTCTTCGTCGAGGAGCGCACTGTGGACGTGCACATCCGCCGGCTCCGCCAGGCGCTCGCGCCGAGCGGCCACGACAAGCTCATCGAGACCGTGCGGGGCACGGGCTACCGCTTCAAGCCCGACGGCTTCCAGCCGCTCCCCGCCGCGGCCGAAAACAGCAGGCCGGCAGCGACCGCCTAGGTGGAAGAACGGAAACCGGGGTCGGACCCCGGTTTCCGTGTGCATCTTTCGTTTATTCCACCGTAACCGACTTAGCGAGGTTGCGCGGCTTGTCGACGTCGTTGCCGCGCAGGAGCGCTGCGTGGTACGCAAGCAACTGCAGCGGCACCGTGCCGACGATGGGCGAGAGCAGGGCCGGAAACTCGCGCATGCGGATGACGTGCACGCCTTCCGCCTCCGCCACCGAGGCGTCGCGCGTCGCGAGCACGTAGAGCTCGCCGCCGCGCGCCCGCACTTCCTGCAGGTTCGACTTGAGCTTGTCGAGCAGCGCGTCGCGCGGCGCGATGGCGACGACGGGCATGCTGCGGTCGACGAGCGCGAGGGGCCCGTGCTTCAGCTCTCCGGCGGCGTACGCCTCCGCATGGATGTAGGAGATCTCCTTGAGCTTCAGCGCGCCTTCCATGGCGATCGGGTAGTGCACGCCCCGCCCCAGGAAGAGCGCGTGCTCGCAGGCGGCGAATTTCTCCGCCCATGCGCGCACCTGCGGCTCGGTGCGCAGCGCGCCGGCGATCGCGCCGGGCAGCGCGCGCAGCGCCTCGAGCGCCTCGACCTCCCGCTCCTTGGAGAGCCTTTTCCTTATCTTGGAAAGCACCAGGGACAAGGCCAGCAGCGCGGAGAGCTGCGCCGTGAACGCCTTGGTAGAGGCGACGCCGATCTCCGGGCCGGCGCGCGTGAGGAATTTCAGCTGCGAGCTGCGCACCAGTGCGGACTCGGGCACGTTGCAGATGGCGAGCGAGAAGGGCTGGCCCAGGCGCCGGGCGTGCTGGAGCGCGGCGATGGTGTCGGCGGTCTCGCCGGACTGCGAGATCACCACGACGAGCGTGCGCGGGTTGGGCACGGTGTCGCGGTAGCGATATTCGCTCGCGATCTCCACGTTGCACGGCACGCCGGCGAGGCTCTCGAGCCAGTAGCGCGCCACCACGCCCGCGTGGTAGCTCGTGCCGCAGGCGAGGATGAGGGCGGAGTCGATCTTCTCCAGGATCTCCACCGCGCTGAAGCCGAAGACCTGCGGCGTCAGGGCGTGCGCGCCGGCGATGCCCTCGAGCGTCGCCTTGACCGCGGCCGGCTGCTCGAAGATCTCCTTCTGCATGTAGTGCCGGTAGCTGCCGAGCTCGATCGCGTCGGCGGCGAGCTGGCTCACCACCAGCGGCCGCTCCACCTGGTGGCCGCCCGCGTCGACGATCGACACGCGCCGCGGGCTCACCTCGGCGCAGTCGCCCTCCTCGAGGTAGATCATCTGCCGCGTCACCTGCAGGAGCGCCGAGGTGTCGGAGGCGGCGAAGTTCTCGCCGTCGCCGATGCCGAGCAGCAGCGGCGCGCCCATCCGCGCGACCACCAGCTTTTCCTTCTGGTCGGAAGAGATCACCGCGATGGCGTAGGCGCCCACCAGCTCGCGCACCGCCGCCCGCACGGCGCCGAGGAGGTCCTTTCCCTCCCTGAGGTAGTCGTTGACGAGATGGGCGATGACTTCCGTGTCGGTGTCGGACGTGAATTCGTAGCCGAGGGTCTTCAGGCGGGTGCGGACCTCGTCATGGTTCTCGATGATGCCGTTGTGCACGACCGAGATGCCGCCGCTCACGTGCGGGTGGGCGTTGCGCTCCGAGGGCACGCCGTGCGTCGCCCAGCGCGTATGGCCGATGCCGATGTTGCCTTCCAGGTTCTGCTGCCCGGAAAGCTTCTCCAGCTCGGCGACCCTTCCGCAGGACCGGATCCGCTTCAGGGAACCGTTGATGACCGCGACCCCCGCAGAGTCGTAGCCGCGATACTCGAGGCGCTTCAGCCCCTCGATCAGGATCGGCACGACGTTGCGACCGGCTACCGCTGCGACGATTCCGCACATGCGCGTTCTCTCGTTTTGAAAAGCAGGATTCCCCCGGTGGCGGCCGCCGCCGCGGCGCCCGCCAGGAACTCGAGCTGCCCGCGCGCGGCGAAGAAGGCGAGGAGCATCGCCCCCGCCACCACCAGCGTGGGGCGCTTCCCATCGGTCGCCATCCACCCCAGCAGCGTCACGGCCGCTATGCCGAGCACGTGGAAGATGGTTCCGAATGGGGAAACGACCGGCACCGGGAGGGCACCGACCGCCAGGACCTGGATTCCCACCAGGGCGGCACAGCCGAAGCACCAGGCGTCAATACGCATTCTGCTTCTTCAGCACGACCCAGACGGTCTTGAGGATGATCTGCAGGTCGAGCAGCAGGGACCAGTCGCGCAGGTACGCGAGGTCGTACTCGACCCGGCCCTTCATCTTCTCCACGGTATCGGTCTCGCCGCGGAAGCCGTTCACCTGCGCGAGGCCGGTGATGCCGGGCTTCACCTTGTGGCGCACCATGTAGCCGCGGATCAGCTTCCGGTACAGCTCGTTGTGGGCGATGGCGTGCGGGCGCGGCCCGACGACGCTCATGCGGCCCTGCAGCACGTTGATGAACTGCGGCAGCTCGTCCAGGGACGTCTTGCGCAGGAAGGCGCCGAACTTCGTCACCCGGCTGTCGTTGCGGGTGGCCTGGCGCACCACGTCGCCGTCCTCGGCGACGGTCATGGAGCGGAACTTGTAGACGACGATCTTGCGCCCGTCCACGCCGTAGCGCCGCTGCTTGAAGAGGACCGGCCCCGGCGAGGAGAGCTTCACGCCGATGGCGATGGCCACGAGCATCGGCAGGATGAAGAGCAGGACCAGCGAGGCGATGACGAAGTCGCTCGCGGTCTTCACGAGGCCGTTGATGCCGGTGAAGGGCGTCTCGCACACCGCCACCACGGGCAGGCCGCCGATCGAGTCGACCCGCGCCTGGATGAGGTCGTAGACGAAGATGTCCGGCACGAAGTAGATCGAGGCGGTCGTGTCGCGCAGCTTCTCGAGGAGGCTCAGGATGCGCGGCTGCGAGGCCATCGGCAGGGCGATGTAGATGACGTCCACCGGGTTCGCGCGGCAGTAGTCGGCGAGGCTCTCCAGCGAGCCCAGGTTCTGCTCCGCCGGCACGCCGGCGAGGCGGCCGGAGGTGCGATCGTCGAAGTAGCCGGCGAAGCGCATGCCGAGGAGCGGATCGGCGGCGAACGTCGCCGCCAGGCGTCGGCCGAGGTCGTTGGCGCCGGCAATGACCGCGGTGCGGCGCAGGCGGTGCGCCAGCACGCGCGGCAGGACGACGGGCAGCGCGCGGTGCGTGCCCCACAGCGCCACCGGCGTGGCGAGCGCCCAGGCGGCGAGCACGCGAGGGTCGAAGGCCTGGATGGAGCGCGACGCCCAGCCGAAGAGCAAAAGCAGCGACACGATGGCGAGCCAGCCGGTGCCGATGTCGAGCGCCAGGGCGCGGCCGCTCAGGCGGCTGCCGTGCGTGCGCACGAAGCTGCCCGGGAACGTCATCGCGAACACCAGCACGGCGAGGACGAGCCACGCGCCGTCGAGGCGGGCGCCGAACCACGCGGCCGCCGCGGCGAGCGTGGCGATGGCGACCACCGGATCCACCGCGGAGCGAAGCAGCGCTCCGGGGCCGGGCGGCGTCAAGGCAAGGCGTTCCTGGGCGGCGAGCAAGGCAACGGCAGGTTAGGCGAGCGCCGTTCAACGCCGATGTGCGCCCGGGGCCGCTCCAGTAGCCTCATCGGACTAGCGCCGCGGCACTGCTCCGGACGAACTACTACCTGATATCAGTCGCTAAAGTGGCGGCCTCCGCGGCTGCTGCCGGCGACAGAAAGACATTCATGCCACTCACCGAAACCACTTCCGAAGCGCAAGCGCCCTCGATGGTCGTGTCCGCAGCCACCGGCCACGTCGCCGCGGCGGAGGGGCACGAAGGCTCCTCGGCGACCGACTTCCTGCAGATCGAGTCGATCGTCCTGAACCTCGACGCGTCGCTGCGCGTGCACGCGCGGGCGCATTTCTTCAGCTGGACGCAAGGCCTCCTGCAAAGCCTGATCCGGCACGAGATGCTCGTGTGCACGCTGTGCCACGGCAAGCCGCCCGCGTTCCGCGCCGACGGCTTCTCGATGAGCGTGCCCGACCCGGCGGTGCTGAGCGATCTCTTCATGCGCGACAGCTCGGTCGCCCCGGCCCTCCTCAAGGGCTGGGAGGAGCGGCGCTTCCAGCCGCTCTCGATCGACCTCGACCCGGCGAGCGCGGCGCCCGGGACCAACACTTCGCTCCTGTCGGGGCCGTTCGCCCGCGAGCTGCAGCGCCTGGGCGCGACGCAGCTCCTCTCCCATGGCGTGCACGACGCGGACGGGCGCACGGTGAGCCTCTTCACCTTCGCCTGCCGCCCGGGCAGCATCGGCCCGCGCCAGCTCTACTTCTCGCAGCTCCTCGCGCCGGCGATGCACGCCGCGTGGGCGCGCACGCAGGTGACGCGCACGGCCTCGAGCACCGACAAGGTCTCCGGCGGCAACGTCCTCACGGCGCGCGAGCAGGACATCCTGAAGTGGATCTACCTCGGCAAGTCCAACTTCGAGATCGGCGCCATCCTCAAGATCAGCCCGCTGACGGTGAAGAACCACGTGCAGAAGATCCTGCGCAAGCTGAACGTCGTGAACCGCACGCAGGCCATCGGCAAAGCGCTCGAGCTGCGCATTTTCAATCCGTAGAAATCGGGGTCAGACCCCGAAAATCAGAACCAGGAAAAATCGGGGTCAGGCCCCGATTTTTTTTTGGCACAGCACGTAGCCGTTCCGTGACGACTAGTCCTAGTGGCGGATAGGCGGTCGGCGCGCAGGGGGAGAGGCCGTAACAGCCGCCTCCTAGCATGGCAGCCTCCTATGAAATTCCTCGGACAAGTCATTGTCTGCATCGCGCTCGCAGGCGCTTCGGGCGCGGCCGCCGCATCGGCCTTCGCGCCCGCCGCCGCCGGCCCCTCCGATGCTTCCTACCTCTCCTTCGCGGAGCTCTACCGGCTGACGGTGAGCGGCGCTTCCAGCGTCGACTTCAACGCGCCGCCCGCGAGCGCCGCCGAGCCGGCGGCGAAGCCCGTCGCCGTCTCCGCCGGCGCGCCGCAAGCGGCGCCGGCATCGATCTCGATCTCGAGCCTGCCGCTCCCCGAGCCGTCCTCCCGCTGGCTCGTGCTCGCCAGCGCGGCGGCGATCGTCGCGTGGGTCGCGCGGCGCAGGCTGGGCTACTCGCTCTAGGACGCGCGGAAAGGCGCCAGGGGCGGAGGACATGAAAAGACGAATCGGCTGGATCGCGGCGCTCGGCCTGCTGCTCGGCTGCTCGGCGCAGCAGGCGCCGCAGGCCGAGGGCAAGGTCGCCGCGCGCGTGAACGGCGAGGCGATCACCGTCTCGCACGGCGCGCTCTCGCGCGACAAGCTCGAGCGCGTCATCGAGCGCGAGCTCCTCGTGCAGAAGGCGACGAAGGAAGGCCTCGACCGCGATCCGGAGGTCGTGCGCCAGCTCGAGGAAGCGCGCCGCGAGGCGCTCGCCAAGGCCTATTTGGATCGTGCCGGCGCGCGCGCGGCGGCGAGCGCCACGGAGGTGGCCCGCTTCTACGACGAAAACCCGGCGCTCTTCGCGCAGCGGCGCATCTACCGCTACCAGGAGCTCGTCGTCTCGCCCTCGGCGGAGCAGCGCGATCCGAGCCTGGACCTGATCCGGGGCGAGCTCTCCGGCGCCAAGGACATCGAGCAGGTCGCCGGCTGGCTCAAGTGGCGCGGCCTCAAGGTCAGCGTGCCGGCCACGGTGACGATGGCGGCCGAGCAGCTGCCGCTTTCCTATCTTCCGCGCCTCGCCCGCATGACGGACGGCGAGCTCGCGGTGTTCCCATCGCCGCTGGGCGCCTCGGTGATCCAGCTGGTGCACGCGCAGGAGGCGCCGCTCGCGCAGGAGCAGGCGGCGCCGGTGATCGAGCAGTTCCTGGCGGGACGCAAGCGGCTCGAGCTCGCCGCCGCGGAAGTGCGCCGCCTGCGCGAAGGGGCGAGCATCGAGTACTTAGGCGAATTCAAAAGGTGATCCAAGCGAGGTGCAGATGAAACGAGTTCTGACGGCGTTGCTGTTGTTCCTCCTGGCGGTTCCGGGCCTCGCCCAGAGCGCCACCACCGGTGAGAAGCTGGGCGTCGGCGACGCGATCCGCGTCACCGTCTTCCAGCAGCCCGACCTCACCACCGACGCGCGCATCAGCGAGAAGGGGACGATCCCCATGTCGCTCATCGGCGAGACGAAGGTGGCGGGACTGTCCCAGCAGGAAGCGGCGAAGAAGATCGCCGACGAGCTGAAGAAGGGGCAGTTCCTCAAGAACCCGCAGGTGAGCGTCGCGCTCACCACGCTGCGCAGCCGCCAGGTGTCGGTGCTCGGCCTCGTGGCGCGGCCCGGGCGGTATGCGCTCGACGACACGAGCAGCAAGCTCACCGACGTGATCGCCGCGGCGGGCGGCATCGCCGCCGGCGGCGCCGACGAGGTGACCATCGTGCGCAACGGCAAGCCGCAGCGCGTGAACCTCTTCGCCAAGGCCTTCGAGCTGCAGAACGGCGACACGGTGCAGGTCGACCGCGCGCCCCAGTTCTACATCTACGGCGAGGTGGCGCACGGCGGAGCGTTCCGCCTGGAGCCCGACATGACCGTCATGCAGGCGGTGGCGGCCGGCGGGGGCATCACGCCGCGCGGCTCCGACCGGCGCATCAAGATGCGCCGCACCGGCTCCGACGGCAAGGTCGAGGAGAAGGACGCCTCGCTCTCCGACAAGGTGAAAGCCGACGACGTCATCTACGTCAAAGAAGCCCTCTTCTAGGAACCGAGACATGGACCTGAACCAATTCCTGATGGCCCTGCGCGCGCGCCGCAAGGCGTTCTACGCGGTGCTCGCGGCGACGGTGCTCACCGCCGTGGCGATCGCGCTCATCGTGCCGAAGAACTACGTCGCCTCGACGACGATCCTGATCGACGCGCGCGACGAGCAGAGCCTCGCGCCCGGCGAGCGGCTGAGCCCCCGCGAGCGCACCGGCTACCTGCAGACGCAGGTCGACCTCATCATGAGCGGCCGCGTCGCCAAGCGCGTGGTGCGCGAGCTCAAGCTCGCGCAGATGCCCGGCGTGCGCGAGGACTACGAGCGCGATACCGGCGGCATGGGGACGCTCGAAGACTGGGCCGCGGCGCAGCTGCAGAAGAAGCTGAAGGTCGACGCCGCCGCCTCCAACGTGATCACCGTGAGCTACGGCTCGCCGAACGCCAAGCTCTCCTCCGACGTCGCGAACGCCTTCGCCAAGGCGTACCTGGAGACGGCGCTCGAGCTGCGCACCGAGCCTTCCAAGGAGGCCGCGGTGTGGTTCGAGGAGCAGCTGAAGGCCCTGCGGGCGAACGTCTCGCAGACCCAGGCGAAGCTCACCGCCTACCAGAAGGAGAAGGGCATCACCTCGGTCGAGGAGCGCGCCGACATCGAGTCCACGCGCCTGGCGGAGCTCTCGAGCCAGATGCTGCGGGCCCGCGAGTCGACCTATGACGCCACCGCGCGCTACAAGAACGCCTCGGAGTTCATGTCGAATGCCTCCTCCGGCGCTTCCGCCGACCAGCTGCCGGAAGTGATGGCGAACCCGGCCGTCATGGCGGTGAAGGCGGCCCTGGTCGCCGCCGAGTCGCGCCTGGAGCAGTCGGCCAACGACCTCGGCCCGAACCATCCCGCCTACCAGCGCAACCTCGCGGAAGTGGAGGGCCTGCGCAAGAAGCTCTCGAGTGAGATGAAGAAGGTGGTGGCCGGCCTCTCCAACGCCGCGCAGCAGAGCCGCCGGCGCGAGGAGGAGCTGAAGACCGCCTACCAGGCGCAGACCGACCGCATGCTCTCCATGCGCGACGCCCGCGTCGAGCTCGCCGTGCTCTCGCGCGACGTGGAGAACGCGCAGCGCACCTACGACGCCGCGCTGCAGAAGTGGCTCACCATGAAGGTGGACAGCCGCGCGCGCATGACCAACATCGCCGTGCTGACGCCGGCGGTCGAGCCGCTCGAGGCCAAGAGCCCGAAGGTCGGCCTGATCACCGGCCTGTCGATCCTCGTCGGCGCGCTGCTCGCCGGCGGCGTGGTGTTCCTCCTCGAGACGCTCGACCGGCGCGTGCGCTCCCGCGGCGACCTGGAGCAGCGCCTCGCGGTGCCCTCGCTCGGGCGCCTGTCGAAGTGGACCCCCGCGGCGGGCCGGCTCCTCGCCGTGCCGCAGCTCGCCGGCGCCCGCGCCGCGCGCGCCGCGCTTCCCCATCCCTGGTAACGGAAAGGCATCGCCATGCTCGCCAAACCGACTGACAACGTCCTCCCGCTCGACAGCGGCGCCCCGCGGGGCGCCCCGGGAGCGATGCCCGCGCGCCACATCGGCGCCATCCTCGTCGACGAGGGCAAGCTCACCGCGGCCGATGCCGACGCCGTGCTCGCGCGCCAGCGCGAGCTCGGCTGGCGCTTCGGCGAGGCGGCGATCGAGCTGAACCTCATCACCGACGCCGACCTGCGCCAGGCGCTCGCCAAGCAGTACGAGTTCCCGTACCTCGTCTCCGGCCCGGACGGCGTCAGCAAGGAGCTCATCGCCGCCTGGGATCCCTTCCACCCGGTGGTCGAGGAACTGCGCGCCGTGCGCACGCAGCTGCTCATCCGCTGGTACAACCCGGACGCGGGGCGAAAGACGCTCGCCGTCTGCAGCCCGTGCCCGCGCGAGGGCCGCAGCTTCATCGCCGCGAACCTCGCCGTGGTGTTCTCCCAGCTCGGCAGCCGCACGCTCCTCGTGGATGCCGACTTCCGCGCGCCGCGCCAGCAGGCCATCTTCAACGTGCCGGACCGCTTCGGCCTCTCGTCCGTGCTCTCGGGCCGGGCCGACCTGTCGGCGGCCATTCCCGTGACGGGCATGACCGGGCTCGCGGTGCTGCCGGCCGGCCCGCTGCCGCCGAACCCGCTCGAGCT